>JBEKQR010000144.1:0-9516 GCA_049519515.1 Candidatus Korobacteraceae bacterium | reverse complement strand
CCTGGAATATGGCTTGCAGAAAATGCCGCCTCGCCCGAGCGCGCCGGAGCTGCCACGTACGAAGCTTGATATCCCTTTCCGGCTGTAACGATGCGGTGCCGCTATGCTACCCGAGTCTTTGTGCCGCGTCACTACCTGGCGTGACAATTATTCGCGGAAAATCTGGTTGCGGCAGCCATGGTCATTGCCGGAAAGCATATCGTTGTGACGTGCGTCACTGGAATTCGCCGGGGTCCCCAGACCTGACGCGGTTTTTTCGTCTGATGGGGTGTTGCCGGGGGTTCTTGGTGCCGCCGGCTTGCTGGCCCTTCACGGCCCCAGGAGCCTTTCGCCTTTTTGCTGCGGCGCGCACCTCGGCGGCGCCTGTGCGCACTGATATGGCACGACAGTGCTACCTTAAGCGATCCCGCTCAACCACGTCCGACGAACGGCATCTTGGTCGCCATGATGGTCATGTACTGCACATTAACATCCAACGGCAGATTCGCCATGAATACTACGGCGTCGGCCACATGCTGGACATCCATGCGCAGCTCGACGGCCTTGGTGCCATTGGCCTGCATGATGCCCTGGGTCATGCGCTGGGTCAATTCCGTGGCGGCGTTGCCGATATCGATCTGGCTGCAGGCAATGTCGTACTTGCGGCCGTCGAGCGAAATGCACTTGGTAAGTCCCAGGATGGCGTGCTTGGTGGTGGTGTAGGGCACCGAGTTGGGGCGCGGCGAGTAGGCCGAAATCGATCCGTTGTTGATAATGCGGCCGCCGCGGGGCTGCTGCGCCTTCATCATGCGTATGGCTTGCTGGGAACAAAGGAACGTGCCCGTAAGGTTGACGCCGACGACGGTGCTCCACTGCTCGAAAGAGAGATCTTCGATGGCAGTGCCGGGCGCATTGCCGCCGGCGTTGTTAAACAGCACGTCGAGGCGGCCGAAGGTCTCCCGGATGCGCGCGAACAGCGCCTGCACGCTCTCCGGCTTGCTGATGTCCGTCGGAACCGCAAGCATTCTGCCGCCCCCAGGGCTGGCCAATGCCGCCGTTTTGTCCAATTCGGCGGCGCGCCGTCCCGCCAGCGCCACCGAAAACCCTGCCGATTGCAATCCCAGACTGGCCGCCCGGCCTATGCCGCTGCCCGCCCCGGTCACAAGAGCGATTTTGCCGTTGCTCATTTCCTCTCCCTGTTATGGTTTCGCTATTTTTGTTGCGACTCGCCGTTACCTGTCATGGTTTGTGTAGTGTTTGGTTGCTGCAAAATGTACGAACCGTCATTGTACTCACACCCACTGCCGTGTGAGTTGTTCGCCTGCGCGCAGTCGTCATCTAGGCGACGGGGCAGGCTGAAGCAGGAGCATCCGGAATGGACATTTGCGGCATTTTTCGCTACCGTAAATTAGTGTCTGGCCGATAGGGCGCGGTAGCCAAGTGGTAAGGCAGAGGTCTGCAAAACCTCTATTCGTCGGTTCGATTCCGACCCGCGCCTCCAATTTTTCCTTCTATTTAGCTGCACCCCAAACACTTAAGCCCATTTCCAGGATTCGTGCTCAATCGGGCCCAATGGGCGAAAATGGGGCTGTTTTGACCACAGGGCCGGACAAAAACCGGACAAAAATCACGCTGCGGCGAAACCCGCTGTGGGAGCCTTTTCCCGAAGCTGCTGCGCGGCTGAGGAACTGAGGATGCCGCGCAGGAAATAACAAAGCCTGTATTGACTGCAGATTCTTGTCTGGATGTTCACTTGTATTGGACCTGAACAATTGGACGGGCAGACGGGCAGCCATTGGCCGGAGCCATCTTGGCAAAGTCCGTGTTGCCCGTAATCCAGGAGCAATTCGGCAATTGAGATTGCCACGCCCAATCACGTTCCACAAGCCGGCTTATGGGGAATCAACCCGAGGCCAAGTCTTCGCAAAGCCGACTTTTCGGCAAAGTGGCCAGCTTGGAGTGTCTATCGGGACGCGGCGAATAAATTTTCGGCCAGCAGCATCTAACGCCGGCTGCTCGACAGTGCCGCAGGATAGCTTTCGTTTTTGCGGTTAGCTGAGGGATGTCAGAACAGCGCTGAACCACTTGCCAGCAGCAACCTGCGCAGCGCGTCCCGCCGCAGCATACAGGTTCAAGCGCGAGTACACCCCGTGCCACGACCCATCGTCCAGGAACCCTCCGCCTGCTCCTTCAGCCTCGGTCAGGACTTTGTTGGCTTGCTCCCGTGTAGGCGACGGAAAGGCCACCGTCAGCAGATATCCAGCCTCCGGAGCAAGTTTGCCTTTCTTTTGGTCCTAGGCTTATATGCCGCTGTCCGCATCCGTTAGTTGAGGGCATAAACCCACAAGGGGTCCATCTCTCTCCTGGGCCTTCTGTTGTTAGCCGCTCTTTTGGCACCCTTGAACTTTTGCAGTAGAGCCGCGAGCCCCTTCGGCTTGCGTTTTCGTGCAACACTTGCTTTTAAGAGGAATGGCTTCGGTTTGCCCCCTGCAATAACTTGCAAGCTACGCGTGTTTCGCAACATAGAGACTCCTTTATAAGGGGAACTCTTGGCCTCAGCACGAGTCCCCCACGAAACCCGTAATGCAAACCCACCCAACTGCTACCACGCAGATAAACCCGAGTTCAGGATCCCGCTTTGGCGGCACTGGCTCGGGCAGCAGCGGCTTCCGCCGCCTGCTCCTGCTCATATATCTGCTTGTAACGGGCCAGGGTGCGCGCAGCTACCGGCCTAAGCCACAGCAATGCCATGAACGCCGCGCACAAGTCGCAGATGATCATGGCGTAAAACACCTGAACCCAGGAACCCGTCTTGACGCTGGCCAAGGCGGCTATAGGTCCGGCAAAAATGGAAGCCAGGCCTTTGGACGTATACACAATCCCATAGTTGGTGGTGGCCCACTTCTTCCCGAACAAGTCTGCCGTAATGGACGGGAAGAGGGAGAAGATTTCGCCCCAGGCAAAGAAGCAGAGGCCCGACATGAGGATGAACCAGATCGGGTGGGTGGTCAGCTGCAGGAGTCCAAACACCGCCAAGGCTTCCGCAGCAAAGGCGATGAACATGGTGTTCTCACGGCCGAGATGGTCGGAGACCCAGCCCCAGAATGGTCGCGTCAAGCCGTTCAAGACGCGGTCCACCTCGATGGCCATGACCAAGGCGGTCATGCCTCCGATAACTATTATGTTGTCAACCTTATAAAACCTGGCGATAGTCGCGATTTGTGCCGTAACCACCAAGCCGCCGAACGCCACCAGCGTCATCATAATGTAGATAACGTAGAATGAGCCCTGCCGTACCATCTGGGCTGGGGTTGCCTCCAAGGCGCTCATGCGGGGTCCCGTTCCTTTGGCCTTGATCAGGGCCTCCTTCTCTGCCCAGCCTGGCAGCACCCAGCCTTTCGGGGGGGCCACAATAAGCAAAGCTGCGGCAACCACGATCGCACCCTGGATAGATCCCCAGAAGATTAACGTGTGCTGGTATCCGGAGGCTTTGATCATGGCTGCGATGGGTGCCACCGTCACAGCCGTGCCGATTCCGTAGGCACCGGAGGTAAACCCCACGCACAGGCCGCGGTGATCGGGGAACCACTTGAGCGAGTTGCCGACGGTTCCACCGTAGACAGCGCCGGCGCCGATGCCGCCCAGGACGTACCAGAAATACAGTTGGTTCAAACTGGCAGCGTAGCCGGTGCCGATCCAGCCGAGTCCGACAAGAACGCCACCAATGCCGATGACCTTGCGTGGTCCGAGCCGGTCGATCAGATAACCCTCGAACGGCACCAGCCAGGTCTCGGCGAGTATGAAGGCCGCAAACGCCACTTGGACGGCGGCCAGGGTTGCATTCAAGCTTTGGGTTAGTGGTCTGGTGAATAGTGTCCAGGCATATTGCAGGTTGGCGATCGCCATCATCGCGACGATGCCCGCAATAAGCTGGATCCAGCGGTTTACGATTCGATGCCCAGTTTCGGGCCCAGGGACCGTAGATGTAACCATTGGCACACCTCCTGGGGTGGCTCGGGATTTTCCACCACCCAGTTAGTCCATGAGCGTCAGGATGAAAGAGCCCGCCTCCGGAGGCGGGCTCAAGCTTCACTCTGATGCGTCAATGTCCTCCTGGGTGGGAATGACACCGGGTAGCAACCATTTGTTCCTCATCACCACGATGGTTTCGATCTGCTGCAGATGCCGGTGCATGGCCGCCTCGGCGGCGCCCGCATCCCTCCGCTGGATGGCGGAAACAATTCTCCGGTGTCCGGCCAGCGAACTGGCGGTACGCCCCTTGAACTGCGAGGACTGCTCGTGCGATTTCTGCAGCAGATCCATCAGCACATCCAGAATCCTCAGCACCACGGAATTGTTGGCGGCCAACGCGATGCAGTAATGAAAGGCGGAATCCTCTTCGATTCCCGACTCGCCTCGCCGGGTCCTTTCCGCTTGCCTGGCCAGAATCGCCTTCATCTCGGCAATCTGTTCCGGCGAAGCGTTGCGGGCAGCACGGGCCGCAATTCCCGGCTCGATGATCTTGCGAACATCGAGTAGCTCGGCCACGAGTTTCCGCTTTCTGACCAGAACCGAAGCCAGGGGGCTGACAATGGAATGATCGGAAACCTCACACACTACCGTTCCCCGGCCCTGATGCGGTTCCACCAAGCCCATCGCTTGCAGCCGGCGAACCGCGTCCCGGATCGAGCTGCGCCCGACGCCAAACATCTTCTCCAGTTGCCACTCGGGGGGAAGCTTGTCGCCCGGGCTCATCTCGTTCAAGATCCATTGCTGGAGCCTGTCAGCTACTTCTTCGTATAACCGGCTCCGGCGGATGGTCTCGAATTCGGTCTTCATGGTCGGCGTATACATCCTGTGTGTCTCTTGCGCTCAAATGTCCGGTGATATCATCATCGGACGATTAAAGTCCGCTAATAAGACTTGTTCTGCAGTGACCTGGCACTGTGCTTCGATTTAGAGCCATGCTCCTCATCAGCCGCCATCAAAGGACTCTCTTTCGATAGCCCCGATTATTTGCGCATTGCAAATGCATGTAAATTGCACCTACGCGCCCATCCACCTAAGAGTTCTTGCACGCAAGATCACTCACACCTAGGAGCCCCTGCACCTAAGAGCCCTTGCGTTTAAGGGCTCTTGTACCTAAAAGCTCTTGCACATAAGAGCGCTTGCACCTAAGAGCCCTTGCACCTAAAAGCACTTGCACCTAAGGGCTCTTGCACCTAAGAGCTTTTGCACCTAAAAACCTTTGCACCTAAAAACCTTTTTGGGATGACATTGAGGAGTAATGCGAACGCATCATTGTGCGCTTCCTACTTAGTCCTAAATGGCGGGTGCATCGCGAAAGGCCGCAGTTCCCGTCCAATTTTTCCGCCCCCAGTGCACTGGAAGGTAGACGGCGATACGTAGAGTCGCGCGGCGGAGTAGGAGGAGGGATGAGCTGGCAGGTGCGGCAACCTTAACCGCCTGTAGTCGACAACAAACGTGGCCTAGTTTTGTTGCCCGCCATCTGCTAGATCATTGTTATTCGCTATACTCGAAGCGCCACAGTATGGAAAGGCTGTGCGGTAAAATGCCTACGCCTATGGTTGAGAGCATTTAAAGGACTATGAAGCTTAAACACGCGCCCTATCCCAATTGTCATGGAAATGGCAAATACAGAGTAAAGGACGTACTTGGTCGCCAGCCTTGTAGCTTTGGATCGCCGGGCAGATGAATATATGCTCAAGAAAGCGGTTCAGATCCCCGGCTTTCCTCTTGACCGAGGAGCCATTCTGGAGAGCCGCGGCCGCTTCGATATCGTCCTGGTCTGGGCCTGCGACAATGGCACTGAATTACTTGCCAGCGGCTACCTGCGCAGCACGTCCCGCCGCAGCATACAAGTTCAGGCGCGAGTACACCCCGAACGGTGACCCATCATCCAGAAAACCGCCGCCCGGTCCTTCGGTCTCGGTCAGGATATTGTTTGCCTGCTCCAGGGTCAGCGACGGGAAAGCCACTGTCAGTAAATATCCAGCTTCCGGAGCAAGTTTGCCAACATCTTCCAGCACGCCAGCGTTCTTTGGATAGACGACCGGCAAGTTGTAGGTCTGCGTTGCAGTATAAAAGGCATCGTTTGCTGCGGGATTGTTTAGACGTCCAGTATCTTCAGTCGCGCAAACTTGAATCGTGTTGCCGCACGCCGTCTTCAACGCCGAGGTCACGTCGGCACGCGCCTTTTTTACTGCAGCCCGGAAATCTTTGATCACCGGAGCCCCCTTTAACGACTGGCCCATATAAGCCGGATCGTTAGCCAGGAGATGTGCCATATCGTAGAGCGCCAGTGTTCGCCCACCGATTACATCCATCGCGTAGTGCGCGCCTAGGATGATGCGATCGTTTCCATACTCGGCACCTCGCGCAATCAGCTGTTGGTATCGTTCGGACACCAGGATCGCGAGCATCACTGCGCCTGTATAGCCATAAGTCGTGTGACCGCTCGGATACGAAGGGTTATTGATCAGGTCCATAATCGGCCCGCGGTTGTAAACAAAGTTATCTGCGGGAGTGTTGAAGTAGTCCAGTCCAACAATTCGTGTAACCCTCGGCTCCGTCTGGAATGGGCGTGAGTCGCCATAAGCATCCGCCCCAGAAAACCCTGCTGGCAGCCCGTAACCTCTGCCAAACATGTCCGGAGAGCCGCCAATTCCCCTCAGAATCGCCATCGCCTCAGCTGAGGCTGGTCTTTTCCCATCTATTGTTGCGTTGCCGAAAAAGTACTTGCTGGAGTTTGAATGCGCGGCAGTCGTTGCATCTGCATAGGCGATGACATCGGCAACCGCCTGAGAGATATTCGTGAAACGCTCTCGATCGATATAGTGAGCGCGTGCCAGGTAGGCGGAGCCGAGCGTTGTCCCCAGTCCATCTGCAAGTTCGGCAAGATTGCCGCGTGTAATGAAAGCATCTCGCAGGGCTTGCTGCTGTTGTTCCGCAAAAGGCAGCAGCGTTGACTGCTTGATCAGACCGGTCTGAATTCCACCGGTGACAGTATAGTTAGCACCCAAGGCGGCTCTGCCGGCAGCGGTATTCGACAACGCGGTCACCGGAGCAAGCCCCTTCATCACTTCCATATCCGTAGCCGATTGCGCTTGAACCTGGAACGAAACCAGGACAAAGAGCGCCACTATTCTTAAAAACACCCTTCCTATCATCTTTCCTCCTTGTGTCGCGAGCACACAGATAGCAAATCGGCATGATTGCTTCGCCTACTTTTGCTCTCACGATTGCTCACGGCCAGAGCTGATTTCACGCACACCTGTCATGTGCCCCAGTTGATCAATCAATGTAGTCAGATTCTTCGAAGCGGTTCGGCTCAGCACGAGACTCACTCGGTCGGAAATTCCAGGTTGATCCGGTGTGACCTTAATGTGCTCCACCTTGACGTCCTGCGCCTCCACTTCGGCGCGAATTTGCCGCAGGGAAATCACAGTTGGATCAATCCTCAAGGTCAGCACTGCCGACCGGCGATCCTTGAACCAACGGTTCTCTATCGTTTTCAAGATCGCGAGCACAATCAGCGTCAGGCCGGTACCGCTGACCGCGAGGTTGAACGCGAAGACGTGCCTCGATTGTCTGATGATGGCAGTCTAGAATTCATCGCCAAAGGGCACAAGCAAAATAGTCGCGCCGCCGACGGTCTCAGCCTCGTGAATCGACATCATTGCCTGAAAGACGAGGCTGTACTATCGTGATCGCATGTCCATGCGTGACGTAGAGATCGTCGAGTGGGCCTTACGCGAACGCGTCAAGGAACTTACGTGCCTGTACGGCATTGCCCGCGTGATGCAGGAGCCCGGAGGGACGCTCGAAAGTTGCATCACCAAGATTCTCGAATTGCTGCCTCCGGCGTGGCAGTTCTCGGATCGGACTTGCGCTCGAATTGTGCTCGACGGTCACGAGTTTCGCACCAAACTCTATCGTGCGCCAACCCGCTGCCAATCGGCCGGCTTAATCGTTACTGGAGCCAAGCGCGGCCTCGTAGAGGTCGGCTACTTCGGGAAATTCGACACTGAAAACCCTTTCCTCACGGAAGAAGTCAGTTTGATCGAAATGGTTGCGCGCGAAGTTTCGATCATGATAGAGCGCCACGAGTCAGAGCAAAATAAACTTAAGCTGCAGGAACAGCTTCGCCATGCCGACCGATTGGCCACTATCGGCCAGCTTGCAGCCGGCGTAGCCCATGAGTTGAACGAGCCGCTGGCGAATATTCTCGGCTTTGCCCAATTGGCGAAGAAAGAACCGAAGCTGCCGAAGCAGACGGGCGAGGACATGGAAAAGATCGTGCGCAATTGCCTGCATGCGCGCGAGGTGATCCATCAGTTGCTGACCTTTGCCCGGCAAATGCCTCTCGAAAGGGCGCGAATCAGCTTAGACCAGGTGGTTACGGACGGTCTTTACTTCCTGGAATCGCGCTGCCTGAAAGCCGGCATAGAAGTCGTTCGGAAACTTGATCCGGAAGTGCCCGAGATCTTCGCCGATGCCTCGCAACTTAACCAGGTGCTGGTAAATATTGTGGTTAACGCCATTCAGGCAATGCCCGGCGGTGGAGCGGTCACGATCGAGACGCGACCGGGGCCGCGTGATGCCTCCGCGCTTCTGATTGTCAGCGATACCGGCACCGGGATGAGCGAAGCGGTACGCGCCAACATCTTTACTCCCTTCTTCACTACCAAAGACGTGAACGAAGGCACCGGGCTTGGGCTCGCCGTTGTACATGGGATTGTGGCTTCGCATGGCGGCACAATTTGCGTGCAGAGCGAGCCGGGAAAAGGAGCGCGCTTCGAAGTCGAGCTGCCCATGGGCAGCGAGGAGCGGGAATGATCTCGAAGGCCAAAGAACAGATTCTCGTCGTCGACGACGCGCCTAACACGCTGGAGATTTTGCAGCGCAATCTGCAAGCCGCCGGATACTGCGTATTCACCGCCGCGGACGTAGCCGGCGCTATCCAGCTTTTGCAGCAAGTGCCATTCGATCTGGTGATTACCGACTTCAAGATGCCGAAGGCCAGCGGGCTGGAACTCGTGCAGCATATCCGCGAAAACCTGAAGGACACGGAAGTCATGATGATTACCGGCTACCCGTCAGTTGGGGGTGCGGTCGGGGCGGTAAAGGCCGGAGCGGCGGAATATTTGGCTAAGCCTTTCACGGACGAAGAACTGCTTTCGGCCGTCGGCGGCATTTTGGAGCGGCTGCGGGTGCGGCGTCTTGCCCAGGCGAGCAGCGCCAGAATGAGTTCATCGTATGGTCTGGTCGGCGAGTCTCCCGCCATGATGAAGGTCTTTCACGAGATTGCCAAGGCGGCGCCCACCGCGGCCACCGTGCTTGTCACCGGCGAGAGTGGCACCGGCAAGGAGTTAGTCGCCAGAGCGATTCACTACAACAGTCCCCGGGCTTCGGCGCCGTTTGTGCCGGTTAATTGCGCGGCGATTCCGGAGACGCTGCTCGAAAGCGAGTTGTTCGGTTTCGTAAAAGGCGCGTTCACCGGAGCTAACGAGACAC
>JBEKQR010000143.1:0-9518 GCA_049519515.1 Candidatus Korobacteraceae bacterium | reverse complement strand
GCACCAGTTGGGCGGCCTTTTCGATAAAGCGAAACGCAGCCTCGCCGGCGGCAGCCGATACTTGGCCGAAGGGAAGGTCCCGGGGCACGACTGCAAGGTCAATCACATCGGCCGTGCCGGCCTGGTATTTGCCTTCGGAAGGGGAGCGCACGGGATTCACCGCGAGCTTGGCTCCCACGATCCTGCCGGCCTGGCGCAACCGCTCGGCGTCGCCACTAACCACTGGGCGGCAGCGCTGGTAGAGCTCGGCGTGGGCCAGGCTCTTCATGATGACTTCGGGGCCGATCCCGGCGGGATCGCCCATGGTGATCACAATAATCGGACGTGGCATTTAAAGGCCCTCACAAGATCACCATATCAAACGCAAAATCCGCGTTTAATGGGGACCTCGGCGCAGCCGCTCCAGGCTGCGGCGCAGCGTGTGCGCATCGCCGAAAGCCCCGGCTTTGCTGACCAGCGGAATTGTAATCTCGCCCAGCGTCATCCCCAGCGGCGCCCCCGGCTCTATTTCGTCGATCAGCCGAATGCCGTGGACTTTGAACCTGGCGAGCAGCGCGTACAGGGTATCGCCTCCGGTTGCCACCAGGGCGCCGAAAGTCGCTGGCCGGGGCAGGCTAATGGCGCTCCCGACGAACTCGGCCAGACGTTTCGCCAGTTCGGTGCCCCGCGAGAGATCGGGATTAGCCGCCTGCTCCAGCTCCAAAAGCGCGTCTTTGCCCGAGGCAAGAAGCCCGGCCAGGCACGTGGCCTGCTGCTGCCATTCGGGCGCGCATGGGCCGGCAAACAGCGCTGCTGGAGATATGGGGATACGTTCCACCAGGCCGGCCTCGACTATAGTCTTGGCCTGCAGGCGAGAGGCTTCGGCCAGCGTGCCGACCACCACCAGAATATTCCTGGGTGCATCCGCCGCAAAGGCGATCTGTACCGGTTGTCCGGCCGGAGCTTCCAAAGCGGCCAGCGACGCGGCCAACCCTGCCGATCCCACCCAGACCACCTCCTCTGCCATGGCGAAGGAACCGGCAGCCAGCGCAGTCAAGTCAGCCTCGCTCCTGGCATCGCAGACCACGGCGGCGGCGCCGCGCTGTCGCGCGCTTTTCAGGCGTGCGTTGATGGCGCCGGCTCCCTGCGACACCACTTCGAGCGGGATGACCTCGGCTCTCAGGCCTGCACTACCGAGAATCTCCGGCAGGCTGGCGCTCGAATAAGTGTGTTCACGCGCCCAGAGTGGCGTCAGCTCCAGCGGAACCCCTGCCACAATGACGCTTCCGTTGACGGTGATTCGTCCGGTGGCCGGAAAAGCCGGAGCGACAATCGCCAGCCGCGAGCGGCCAGCGCTCTTCGCCGCCGGAAAGGCGAGCAGAGCGGCCAGCTCTGCGGCAGGCTGTCCCCGCAGGGTGGAGTCGATCTTTTTGTATAGGCGCAACTCCGGCCTGTAGTGAGCGGCCAGTACATCGACCTGCCGCTTGGCTGCCTGTGGGGCCGGTAACTGCCGGCTGCCGGCATCGACCGCCAGAACCTGCGCCTTGCCGGCCTCGGCATGCCGCTCCCAGGCCACGACCGATTCCATTCCGCGTTTGCCGAAAGCAATGGCGCAATCGGCGGCCCCGGTCAGGTCGTCGGCGATGATGAGCCAGCTTGAGTTCATCCAGCCCTCCAGTGGCCCCTACCGGAGTTCCGAACCAGCTTGTCTCCCATGATGCCATTTTGACGCATCTGGCGGCCGAGTCCAACCGAAACTCTGAATGGTGATTGCGGGCGAGCCGCGCCCCACATCTGCGGCGGTTAGCAGATGTGGGTAAATAGTCAACTGCGTGCCCCACATCTGTCGCAGTTCTTCCAGCTACTCGCGATTGTGCTGGTACTAAGAGCAGATTGGCGGCAAATCGCGGCAGCTCTTCGGCATCGTAAGGTGGGTTTGCAGGATTCCTGTCCAGCCCGGTAGAGGCACCCATGGGTTTGGGCGAGACGAAGTGAAAGCCTGCCCAAAGTAGGCTTTATAGCCAAGGATTCCACGGCGAGTTAGCCGGGAACTCCCTCAGGAGGCAGTAATGCGTTGTTTGCTTAAGGTCTCGATTCCCACCGATGTCGGCAATGAGCGGATTGCCGATGGCAGTTTGCCCCGCACCATCGAATCAATTCTCAACGACATCAAGCCAGAGGCGGCCTACTTTACCGAAGAGCAGGGTCTTCGGACCGGCTTCATCGTATGCAATTTGCAGAAGGAATCGGATATACCGGCGATAGCCGAGCCCTGGTTCCTGGCTTTCCATGCGCGGGTGGAATTTCATCCGGCGATGACCCTGGCCGATCTGAAGAATGCGGCGCCAGGTTTCGAAAGATCCATCAAGAACTATGCCGGCCAAAGGAGGAAGGCGGCGTAAACGGGAACAGGGGTTAGGGAGCCGGGGTAGGAGTTAGCTTAGTCTCCCGAGAGAGGACCGCCGTTGTTGCGGCCAGCCGAAATCCCTAACCCCAATCCCTAACCCTAATCCCTAACCCCTAAATTCCGCCGATCTTCCAATCATGGGCTGCTCAGCCATGATTGCACCGCTCAGCTTGCGGCGCATCAGTAACCTGTCGATTGACAAGGCTCCCGAACCGCGAATGACAACGGCCAGCGTTGCGGCCAGCGCCAGGAGGTGAAACTCATACCCCTCTCCTTTTTGCGTGCCGCTCCAGTTCATAAAGAAGCCGACGTGGACGTGGACCAGCAGGATGGCGACCAGCATATCGCAGAAGATGCCAAAGGCGGCGATGCGGCCCAGCAGACCGAAGATCAGTCCCAGCCCGCCGAAGAACTCCGCCGCGATAACCAGGAAGGCGAGCAGCGCGGGGATGTGCATATGCTGAGTAAACCCGTTCATAGTGGCGCTAAACCCGCGGCCGCCAAACCAGCCCAGCAGCTTCTGCGCTCCGTGGGCAAAGTAGATGACTCCTGCTGCCAGGCGGAGGAGGGTCAGGGTGTAGTCATTGCTGGTGTTGAAGATATTTCTAAGCATATTCCTCTCTTGGGCGATGAAGCCGGCGCGCCGCGGCCAAGCTGATTTGAGCATTAGGGTAGGGGGGCTACAGCTCTGGCGGGGCCTTATAGAGAGATCGCATTCTGCTGTTGCCGGTTGCAAAAAAATGCGTTGCCGCGTGGCATGGGACCAAGGAGGGGCCGTCAAGCAAGCGGCTCAGCGCTTGGCGTTGGCGCAGCAGCTACTGGCGTCGGCGGACGGCCCGGCGGCGTCCTCGCCGGCCTGGTGCACGCTAAGCCGCCGGATCTTGAAAGGGATGCCGACCTGCATGTAGCTCTTGGCGAGCAACTCCTCGACCGCGTCCAGATTGCTTTGCGCGAAGGCGACGATCGAGGGCCCGGCGCCGCTGAGGCACACTCCCAAAAGGTCCGGATGCTCCAGCGACAGCGCCTGCTTCAGCCCGGGAACCAGTTTTTCGCGGTAAGGCTGGTGCATGCGGTCGTGAAAGGCCTCGCGCAGCAGCGCGAAGTTGCCGCTCTGCAATGCCTGCAAAAGGATGGCCACCCGCTGCAGGTTGAAGATGGCGTCGGCGCGGGGAATGCGCGGCGGCAATACGCTGCGCGCGGCGGAGGTGGCCAGCGTCATGGCGGGTGTGAGCACCAGGCAGCACAGCGATTCCGGCCAGTTCAGGCGCGCGGCAAAAACGGAGCCGTCGGAAAGCTGGCAACTGGCTGTCAGCCCGCCCAGCAAGGCGGCGGCTACGTTATCCGGATGCCCTTCCAGGTGACAGGCAGCGTTCAACAGCCCCTGCGGGGGTAAGGCGCCCTTGATGGCTTCGTAGAGTCTCAGGCCGGCCACGGTGGCGGCGGCGCTGCTGCCCAGCCCGCCCTTCATGGGAATGTCGCTGACAACGTTGATCGAGAGGGAAGGGAACGATCCGCCATGCTGCACGGCGAGGAAGCGAAAGGCGCGTTCGATGTAGTTTTCGCCGTCCAGCTTCTGGTTCAGGAACCTGAACTCGAGCCGGTTCTCGCCTGCGACTAAGCGCACCTGCAGGCGCAGGTAAAGCTGCACGGCCAGGCCCAGAGTATCGAACCCAGGCCCCAGGTTGGCGATCGACCCCGGAACCTTGATCTTCAGTTCCGTGGGCCGCGCTGGGTTCATGGGGGCGCTACTTGGCATGCGCTTCCGCTCGCGACTCGGATTTCTTTCGCGACTTGATGATGTAGTCGGTGTCTTTCAATACATGCCCGGTGAGCACGGCGACCACCACCGCGTGGGCGTCGAGCTGCCCTTGCGACATCAGCTTGCGCAGCCCGGCCAGGGTGGTGGCGGAGGCCGGCTCGCATCCGATGCCGTCGCGCCCGATCATGGCCTTGGCCTCGCCGATCTCTTCGTCGGTAACGTCCATCACGAAGCCGCCGGTGAACTCGACCCCGCGCAGCGATTTCTTCCAGGAGCGCGGATTGCCAATGCGGATCGCCGTGGCCGCGGTCTCCGGCCGCTCCACCGGAACCAGTTGCCGCCCGCCGTCGCGCCACATGCGGGCAAAGGGGTTGGCACCCGCCGCCTGCACCACCACCAGCTTGGGAAGTTTCTCGATCAGGCCAAACTGCTTCAGCTCGATGAAGGCCTTTCCAAAGGCCGATGAGTTGCCGAGGTTTCCCCCGGGAACAATGACGTAATCCGGCACGTTCCACTGCAACTGCTCCAGCAACTCGAACATGGCGGTCTTTTGACCTTCCAGCCGGAACGGGTTTATCGAGTTGAGGAAGTAAAGGCCGGAGTCGACCGAGCGCAAGAGCGCTTCCAGCGCGTCGTCAAAGCTGCCCTGAATCTCGATGAGCTCAGCCCCATAATCCAGCGCCTGCGCCAGTTTGTTTTGCGAAGTTTGTCCGGCCGGCAAAAAGACTTTAGCGGTCAGGCCGGCGCGGGCGGCATAGGCGGCCATTGACGCCGAGGTGTTCCCGGTCGAAGCGCAGCCGACGGCCTGGGCGCCAACGAAGTTGGCTTCCGTCATTCCGACCGTCATTCCCAGGTCTTTGAACGAAGCGGTCGGATTCCACCCCAGGTGTTTGAACCAGAGCGTCCGCAGGCCAACCCATTCAGCCGTGCGCTTGCCTCGCACCACGGGAGTATTTCCCTCGCCGAGGGTCACAACGGTATCGGCGGGATATTCAGGCAGGAAGTCGCGGAAGCGCCATACTCCGCTGGCGTCACGGGGATCATGGGATAACCGCCGTTCCCGCCACTGCCGTTTGAGCGCCGCCGGATCGAGCGCAATCTTATCGACGACCACCTCCAGCAACTCGCCGCAACGCGGACAGGCAAGAGCGCGCTCGTGCAGGTCAAGCTCGGCGCCGCATTGGCTGATACTGCAGCGTAGATACATCACGGCTCCTAGGAGAGGATGGGCAAGTGGACCGGAGGCTGGGTGAGAAAATCGAACTTGCTGATCTCCTCCAGCGCGCCTTCCAGCATCGAAGTGCTGCATTGCTCCAGGGTAAACACGAAGGGCAGCGCGGTCTTGACGCAGCCGGGCTTTTGCAGCACTGCCTCAATATTAATCCCGTGGTTGGCCAGTGCGGTTGCCAGGGCGGCGATGATTCCCACCTGGTCGCGCACGTTGAAGCGAACGTAGTGCGGGCTGAGAAAATCACTGGTCACAGGGTAGACGGAAGTCGCGCCGCTGGAAAGGTTCTCCAACCCCTCGGAGCGGTTGCGCGCCACCGCCACCAGGTCGGAAACCACCGCCACGGCGGTCGGGTTGCCGCCGGCCCCATGGCCGGAGAACACCGTTTCTCCGCCGTAGGTTCCGGTGCTGACCACCAGGTTCTGCCCGCCAACGAGCTGCGCCAGGGGAGAATCGCGGCGCACCAGCGCCGGCTGCACGGAAGCAAACAGCCGCCCGTCGCGCAATTCCGCGCGCGCGATCTGCCGCACGGTGGAGCGAGTGTAGAGATCGTGGGCATAGGCAAAGTCGATCATCTCAACCGGACGAATTGAACGGCAGGCAATCTGCTCGGGGCGGACCTGGGCCCGCAATCCGACGCGCGAGAGGATGACCAGCTTGGCGCGCGCGTCGTAGCCGTCCACGTCGTCGGTGGGGTCGGCCTCGGCGAACCCCGCCGCCTGCGCCTCCTTCAGCGCCTGCGCGAAAGAGATGCCCTCATTTTCGATCTTCGTCAGGATGTAGTTGCAGGTGCCATTCAGCACGCCCTGGAGGCTGTAGAGGCGATCGCCCGCCAGTCCATCCTGCAGGCCGGAGAGGACGGGGATTCCGCCCGCGACCGAAGCGCCGAAGGCGAGATGCCGCCCGGCCCTGAGCGCCACTTCGGCCAGTTCGGTGCCGCACTGGGCGATAAGCTGCTTGTTGGCGGTGACCACCGACTTGCCGGATTCGAGCGCGCGCTTGACCCATTCACCGGCCGGGCTCACTCCGCCCACCACCTCGACCATCACGTCGGCGTCGGAGGAGAGAATATCCTCGATGTTCTCCGTCCAGCGAACGTCGCCGGGAACCCAGGCGACCTTTTTGCGCGCGACGTTGCGGTTGAAGATATGCGTCAGCCGCAGTGAGCTGTTAAGTCCGTTGCACAGAATCCGCGCCACCGCGCTTCCCACTGTGCCGAAGCCGACAATGGCGACTTTTAACGCCGAATCAGAGTAAGCCATCTTTCTATCCGCAGTTCTGGTTTGTGTTGCCACGGTTAACCTCATCATATCTCGGAAACGCGCCATCCTGTTTCACAGTTTGAGACCCCCGGGGCCGTAGGCCACGCGGGCGCTGCAGTTGCGTCTGCTGCGGCGGCATGGAGCCCCGGCAGGCACCGCAATTGCGTGGTTAGGATGGGAAAACGTAGCGCTGGTCCCGCTGAGCGGGACCGGCTGTCGAACCTCAGCGACCAAGGGCTTGAGGTGCGGTGGCTAATCAGATATGCTTAACTGGCCGTAGCTAGGTGCGTGGAGCCATTGCCGCCGGAGCAATCTCTCCCGTAATCTCATTTGTTCTCAACATCATGCGCCCGTAGCTCAGCTGGATAGAGCGATTGCCTCCGGAGCAATAGGTCGGGAGTTCGAATCTCTCCGGGCGCGCCAGATTTTCTTTGCTGTCGAAATCCTCTACCCGCTACAAAGGTATTTTGTCAGGCGCTGACGGGCGCAAGCTTCCTTTGCTTGTGTGGACATTCAGTTAAATGCGCTGCTATCCCTTGCGGCTCAAGCGCCACCATGAATCCGCCAAACCGCACTCAAGCAAAAGAGGGGCCGCCTCGCACCGCGTGACTAAATACGGCAATCTCGGGTTTTGCACTAGCGCTTAGCCAAAAGTTTTTGCGCCCTGTCAATGTCGTTTGGAAAAAGATCAGGCGGAACCGCCACTCCTGCCACTGCCAACTGGTACCTGGCGCACTGCATCTTGTCGCCACCAAGGCAGTACATTTGCTTAAAGAGGCCAGCGCTATTTGGCATGTTGACCATCTTGTCGGCAAAAAAGGGACAAGTCTTAAGCCGCTCGCATTCGATCATTAGACCCTCCCATCAACCTCGTTAAAACGATGTTACGTCAAAACCACGAGATCCTTGTGACGGGGAACCTGAGCAGTAAGCCAGCACGAAGGGGCAAACGCTTTCAGATTCCACATGCCGAACAGGCGCGCTTCGCCCGCCCAGGGCACCCCAGCAAGCCCGGCTTTCAGGCTAACTGGGGGGGACCCCGCAGCCGGGGCGGCTGGGCCTACGCGACCCAGAGCGGCTCGGAGCCATGGCTCCCAGTCACACAGTGGCGCGATTGCTAGTGTAGATCGGGTCTGCGACCAAAAGGGACGTTACCCTGGTAACCCTGCTTGGCGCTTGTTCCGCTTATAGCGCCGGGGTATAACTGTAGCGGCCAGTCCTGACGGCGCAACGAGCGCTTTTGGGCCGAAGGAGTGGATTTTTGCCCCGGTTGCGCGAGCAAGCGCGGAAGTGTGGAGGTAGAGGTGTCGGCGGCACACGAAGGTCCGGCGGAGACGCGCGGCCAATTGCGGCGCATCATTGAGCTCCCCGTGCGCGTGTGGGGCATGGACGCCTCCGGCCGTCCCTTCATGCAGACGGCGCGCACCGTCAACGCCGGACCGCTGCGGGCCTGCATCACCGGCCTGAGGCACGAGGTCCTGGCGGGCGAGATTATCGGCGTCGGTTACGAGGACCGCAAGGGACGTTTCGCCGTGGTTTCGGTAGGCGAAACCGGAACTGCCGCTGCCGGCAGGATCGAAGTCCGTCCCCTCGACCTGGTTCAGGATTTCTGGAAGCTGGACTATGGCCCGGTTAAGGACCAGCGGCCGCAGGAACGCCGCGGCGCCACGCGCTATCCCTGCCGGGGCTCCATTGCTTTCCGTCATGGGGAAGGCGAGGGCCTTGGAGGCTTGAATTCGGCCGCCGCCGCCGTCACCGACATCAGCTCGAGCGGTTGCTATGTAGAACTGCTGACTACCCTCAAGGTTGGCACCCTGATTTCCGCTTTGCTGCACATCGATGAATTTACCCTTCACTGCACGGCCGAGGTTCGCACCTCTCATCCCGGGGTGGGAATGGGAATCATGTTTCTGCAGATGGATGAGGCGGACCAGCCCAAGTTGCAGAAGCTTTTGGCCCATCTAGCCAAGCAGTTGCCCCACGTCTCACGTTAGCCTGAAACCGATGATCTTTAGGTGTCCTCCCGGGGCCTGCAACGGGCGCCGGTCGGCCGCCTCCTGGGTGGCGCCTATTCCAGCCTTGATCGCCTTCACAGGCTGCGGAAAAAGTCGAATGCTCCATCGTTTTGAAGGGGCGCGGCTTCGCGGGGTCCCCAGTAAACCCGTATTTGGTTTGCTGTGGTGCCTTGAGCCGCGCCGTAACGGCCCTTTATTTTCAATATCCCGAGCGGGCTTCAGCCCGCGAGGGATCTGCTCTCGGGTGGATACGGAGATTTTTCCGCAGCCTCTTCAGCAACCGGCATTCAGCAATGCGCATCCTACCCGCGCGTGTTGAGCTCTGCCTGGTAACCGCCCAGGAAGCTCGCGATTTCCTTGCCATTCACTGCCGGGCGGCCCTTGGTTGTAAACCGGGCTCTTGAGTTGCAGTCTTACGAGGAAAGCCCGTTGCCTAGCCTTTCCGCCGTGCTCGCTCTGGTGCTGCTGGTAAGTCGGCCGCTGGCCTGGGCCGAGGTTCCGCGCCAGCCATCCGAACGGAAACAGAAGACTACGTCACCGGCCACGGCGAAATTCGAGCACCGCATCCGGCAGATCACGGCGCGTCCCCAATTCAAGCACTCGTCTTTTGGATTGGAGTTTTTTGACCTCGACAGCGGCAAGGCCGCCTTCGCGCTGAACGAAGGCAAGCTGTTTGTCCCCGGCTCCACAACAAAGTTGTTAAGCGAAGGGACGGCGCTGGCCCTGCTGGGCCCGGAATATCGCTTCCGCACGCGCGTCTATCGCACCGGCCCCCTGGCTGAAGACGGCACCGTCGCCGGCGACCTGGTGCTGGTGGCCGGCGGCGATCCGAACCTCTCGGCCCGCGTGCGTGGAGACGGCACGCTGG
>JBEKQR010000142.1:0-10080 GCA_049519515.1 Candidatus Korobacteraceae bacterium | reverse complement strand
ATAGGAAAGATGGGACCCATTGTGGCCGCGCTGGAAGACTTCGACCGCGACGTGTTGCGCCGCCGCCAGCATCCCCTGGTCGGACCCGCATCGCAGCATTGCGCGCTGATCAACGGGGGAACCGGGCTTTCCACCTACGCTGATCGCTGCACCCTGATGATCGAACGCCGGACCTTGCCGGGAGAAGATGCCGAGAGCGTGCTTGCCGAGCTGCGGGACGTCATCGCCCGCACGGGAGAGCCCGCCGATGTGCGCTGCATTCTGGCGCGCCCGCCGTTGACCTGCGATCGCGATGACGCCATCGCCGCCCACGTTCGCCAGGCCGCGCACAAGGTGAGCGGACGCCTTCCGGAAGAAGCCGGGGTCGCTTATTGGATGGACGCCGCCCTTTTTGCCGCCGCCGGCATCTCCACCGTCAACTACGGCCCGGATGGCGCCGGCGCCCACGAGGCGGTGGAATGGGTCGATATCGATTCCGTCGCGCAATGCGCGGCGGTGCTGGCGGAGGCCGCCAAAGGATTCTTCGCCGGCGAGCAACCATCCCAGTAGATGCAACAAATACCCACATCTGCCAACTGCCGGCAGATGTGGGGCACGTTGCCGCTTACGGTGGCTCCGGCCCCGACAGGAGGACGAAATGATCAGCCGCATTTGGCATGGATGGACTACACCTAAAAATGCTGATGCCTATGAAGAACTTCTCAAGCGCGAGGTCTTTGTCGGTATACGGGGAAGAAAGATTCCCGGATTTCAGAGCATCCAACTCTTTCGCCGCGATCTTGGCGCCGAGCCGGGGCCCTCGGTCCCGCTTGGCGGGACCGCTGTCGCGTCTGCTGGGGTAGTAGAGGTAGAGTTTGTGACGGTGATGTGGTTCGATTCCCTGGAATCGGTCCGCATCTTCGCCGGCGAGGATTACGAAGTTGCGGTCGTTCCTCCAGCGGCGCGGGCACTGCTGTCGCGCTTTGATGCGCGTTCACAGCACTATCAGGTCAGGGCCGCACTACAAGCGTGAGCGCGGCCGGAGCTGGTTGCAAAGTAATTTCAAAATAATTCTTTGAAGGGGCGCGGCTTTGCGGGGTCCCCGGCAAGCCCGCTTTTGGCTTGCTGGGGTGCCTTGAGCCGCGCCGTAACGGCCCTTTATTTTCAATATCCCGAGCGGGCTTCAGCCCGCGAGGGATCTGCATTTGGCGGATACAGAGAACTTTTTCAGCAGCCTGTGAAGGCGTGCCCTTTCAAAGATCTTATGGCCAGTTCAAGATGATTCCTGCCCCGGAACACAAATCCGAAACGCCGGTTCCGCGTCACACCGAGCTCTGGCGCGGGGCGCGCGATTCCTTGCCGATGCTGCTGGGCGCCGCGCCCTTCGGCCTGATCTTCGGCACCCTGGCGGTTCCTTCCGGCCTGTCGCCCGCGGGAGCCATTGCCATGTCGCTGCTGGTTTTTGCCGGCTCGTCGCAGTTCATCGCCCTCAGTCTGTTTGCCACCGGGACGGGGCTGGCGGTGATCGTCCTGACCACCCTGGTGGTCAACCTGCGGCATGCGCTCTACTCGGCGAACCTTTTGCCCCACGTGGCGCATTTGCCACAACGCTGGCGCGTTCCTCTCGCCTTTTGGCTGACGGATGAAACCTTCGCCATCGTGCAGCAGCGCTATTCCGCCGCCGACAACTCGCCCTTCAAGCACTGGTACTACCTGGGATCGTGCCTGTCGATGTATATCAACTGGCTCTTCTGGACCGTCACCGGCGTGCTGGTAGGGCGGGCCGTGGCCGGCATCAACGGGCTGGGACTGGAGTTCGCCATGGCGGCGACCTTCGTTGCCATAGTGGTGCCGCTGTTGCGCAGCCGGCCCATGCTGGCCTCGGCGCTGGTGGCCGGCGCGGTGTCGCTGCTGGCGCGCGGGCTGCCCTACAAGCTCGGATTGATGTTGGCGGCGCTGGCCGGGATCGTGGCCGGCGTGTGCCTGGAAAAGGCGAGGGCACATGACCCAGCATGAGATCGCCGTCATTGCGGGAATGACGGCGGTGACCTTCGGCATCCGCTATCTGCTGTTCGGGCTGGGTGAGCGCGCCGATCTGCCCGCCATGGTCAAGCGCGCGCTGCGCTATGTTCCGGTGGCCGTGCTCACGGCGATCATTGTTCCCATGCTGCTGCTGCCCGATGGCACCCATTGGCAACTGGGCTGGCGCAATGCCTACCTCGTCGGCGGAATCGCCACCGGCCTGATCGCCTGGCGCTGGCGGCACCTGCTCGGCTCCATCGCCGGCGGCATGGCCGTCTTTCTGCTGTGGCGCTGGTTCATCTAGAGCTTGTTTCAAAAATAGTGCTTTGAAAGGGCGTGGCTTCGCGGGGTCCCCAGCAAGTCCGCAGTTGACTTGCTGGGGTGCCTTGAGCCACGCCGTCCAGAGCCAACAAAAATGCGGGCTTTAGCCCCTGAGGGAACACGCCTTATTCCCCGGGAATGTTTTTGAAGCAAGCTCTAGGGACCAGTGCCGGAGTTGGGTGCGGCGTTCTTTAAATGCACTGCCACTTAAATTCCAAGACTTTGTTGCCGAGACACACGGAACGGGGTACGATTAGCCCCACCAAACAAGAGTCCTGTTTTGTTCCACCCCGGCACGCGCAAACACGGGGCTTGCCGGGGGGACCGGGAGAATAGCGAGGGGAACATGCCCGCCACGGAAACGCAAGATACCCTGGAAAAACTAACCATGCGGCAGGTGACGCTCCGCCTGCTGCCAATCCTGATGCTCGGTTACTTCATCGCCTTCCTCGACCGGGTTAACGCGGGCTTTGCCGCCCTGCAGATGAACAAAGCCATCGGCCTGTCGCATGCGGCCTTCGGCGTCGGCGGCGGTCTGTTCTACATCTCCTACATCTTTTGCGAGATACCCAGCAACCTGGCGCTGGAGAAGGTAGGGGCGCGCATCTGGATTGCCCGCATCATGATTACCTGGGGCCTCATCTCGGGCTGCATGGCCTTCATCGTCGGCCCGTACTCGTTTTACTTCGCGCGCTTTTTGCTGGGGGCGGCCGAGGCAGGGTTCTTTCCCGGCGTCATTCTTTATCTGACTTACTGGTTCCCGGCGGAGTATCGCGGTCGCATCGTGGCCCTGTTCATGGTGGCCATCCCGGTCTCCAGCTTTATCGGCTCGCCTATTTCCGCGTCCCTGCTGTCGCTCAGAGGGTTCGGCCTGCAGGGCTGGCAGTGGCTGTTCATCGCGGAAGCCATTCCCGCCGTGCTCCTGGGACTGCTGGTGCTCGTCTGGCTCCCCAACCGGCCCACCGAGGCCAAGTGGCTGAGTGCGGCGCGGCGCGAATGGCTGATAGCCCGTCTGGAATCGGAGCATCGCAAAGCCAAGGCGGTTGGCCACATGCCGTTGTGGAAGGTGCTGACCAACAAATACGTGCTGGTTCTGGCGGTGGTTTATGGCGCCAGTTCGGCCATCAGCAACGTGCTCTCGCTGTGGCAGCCGCAGATCATCAAATCTTTCGGCTTGACCAACCTGCAGACCGGGATGCTGAATTCGATTCCCTTCGGTCTGGCCTCGGTGGCCATGATCTTGTGGGGACGCCGCTCCGACCGCTCGGGCGAGCGTGTCTGGAACACCGCCTTGCCCATGGCGCTCTGCGCCGTCAGCCTCGGTTCCACCCTGCTGACCCGATCGCTGGCCGTGACCATGGTGCTGCTGAGCCTGATACTGATTGGCAACTACGCCATCAAAGGTCCATTCTGGGCGCTTTCGACCGACTGGCTATCGAAGAACACGGCTGCCGCCGGCATCGCGCAAATCAATACCGTCGCTCATATTGCGACCTTCGGCGCCACCTCTTTGCTGGGCATAATTAAGGGCGCCACAGGCAGCTACCCGCTCGCCCTGCTGCCGCTGACCCTGCTGGCTACGGTGGCAAGCATCTCGATCGTGCTGATCGCCCGCAGCCATACAAAGGAGGCGGCCACGGCGGCAGGCAACTGAAACGAGTTGCGAGTTTCAAGTCAAGTCTGATCGGTTACCGGTAGTGTCCTAATTTGGCAAACAGTTCACTTGACTCAAAAGAGGAAGTGATCATGAAGACGGCATTGTGTGAAGTTCAGAGGATTTTCGAATCCATTACAGCCGAAGGAGCGTGCATCCCCGGCACTCTGCTCTACAACGAGGGTTGGCTTCTGCGGCTCGTGCTCGCAGCGGGATCGAAGGGTACCGATTGTCTGCCGTTTCGTTTCGAGCCGACAGCAAGATGGTTTTCCGAGGCGCTCCTGTATTCTGCCTTTCTGCCTCGCTTCCGGGGTGACCCACTGGCCGAATCTTTGACCCACGCCGATGGCGTCGTTGGCCAATTTCTGTTCGACGCTGCGACGAAAGCCGGGCTAGTTTTGGAGCCGAAATGTTCGCAGTTTGTGGTATGCGAGGCAAAAGTGTTCAGCGGCCTGAGCGCTGGGGTGAAGCGGGCGCTGTTTTTCGATCAGGCAGCTAGAAATGTGGGCTGCATGGCCGAAACGCTTTGTAGGACCGGTCGGAGGACCGGACGGCCTATTTCGCTCTACAAGTCGCTCGGTTTTTTCGTCTTGGCACCGGAGTCGCAGATTAAAGCCGGAGTGTTTTCCGGCCAGATGACCAAGGACGGAATCCGAGATCGCCTCCGCCAGCGTATTCAGATGTACGATGGCCAGCAGCCCAAGTTTATTGAACTACAGAAGTGGCTGGACGAATGGGCGTTGCCGCTGGTCGACCGTATGGAACTGTCCTGCTGCTCCTGGGAGTCGGTCATCGATCAAGTGTCGGTGACTCATCCTGAATACGGCGCATCGCTGCGCGAGTTCTACCAGTTGTGCTTGAAATATAATGCCGGAGCTGGGACCATAGCGGCGGGAGTTGGCAGTTAGTGTTCAGTCGCTAAGCTAATTGCGGATGCGGAAGGTTGGGATGTACAGTTAGCTTGGAATTAGGACACTACCCGGTTACCGAAACTCACAACCGGAGAATGTGAAACTTGAAACTGCTTTCCAAAAACGCAATGCTGGCCGGTTCGCGCTGCGTTGCCCTGATTGAGGAGAGACAATGAATTTCTTTAAGGTGCTGCTGATAATCGCTCTGTTTTGCGTCCCGCTGTCCCAAGCAGCAGCAAGCGATGAACTGCCTCCCGGGGTGAAAGTGCTGACTCCGGAACAAATCAAGTGGGTGAAAGGGCCATCGGGACGAGAAACGGCAAATTTGATGGGCGATCCGAAGAAACCAGGTCCGTATCTCTATCTTGTCAAATGGCCGCCGAACGGCAAGGAGGTGGCGCACAAGCACCCGGATGACCGTTACGGCATCGTCATCTCCGGTGTTCACTATATCGGCTACGGCGAGAAATTCGATGAGAAGAAGCTCCATGCTGACCCGGCAGGGAGTTATTTTACCGAGCCGGCCAACACTCCCCATTTCGGTATAACAAAAGGTGAAGGGGCGATTCTTCTGTTCTACGGCGTTGGGCCAAGTGCAATCATCCCGGTCGAACACGCAGATGCGCAAAAAAAGTAAACGAATCCCGTCTCTCCGCCTGGCGAATGCAAAGACCGCATTCGTGCGGAAGCCGGAAGGAAAAAGCCCCGGTCACCCGGGGCTTTCGCCGTAATGCGCCGATGTTGCCGTAAAGAAAGCGGAACGTATGCGACTCGTTGGGCGTTACTTGGCGGGATAGTCGAATTCGTGAAATAGTCTGATACGCCAGCCGTTGCCTTGCTTTTCCACAATCCAGGTGAGCAGGCCTTTGCGAACGGGCGGGGTTGCTCCTGTCATTTCAAAATCTATATCCACGGAAGCGTACTTGGGGCCCAAGGGTGTAATGCTGCGAACCCAATCCTTCCTCTGAGCGTTCTTGAGGGTTGTGGAGAGAACCTTCTCATAATGATTCTTCACGGCTGGGCGGCCGTGATCGGCGTCGCCGCGGAGGTTGGTAAAGTCGCCGTCTTCGGTGTACAGCATGGCGCATGCGTCCGCGTCCTTGTTATTGAAGCACTCGGTAAAGCTTGCAACCAGCTTCTTGATCCCAGCCTCTTCGCCTGTGCTCGCCTCTCCGCCTTTTGCCCATGAGGCCGTCGCGGAAATCGCAACCAGAACAATAACGGCCAAAACCGCTTTCAGATGATTCCGAAGCATCCTTCTCTCCTGTGCAAACCGGGCAGGGCATTTGGCCTGCTTCAGCCTGCCTTGGTATTGTGGAATTTCTGCCTGAAAACTTAGCACAAGCGTGGGGGCTTTGGCCAATCTGGAACCCGCTTGCCTCTGCGACTCCCACACCCGTGCCCCAGGCAAGCCACCCACGAAGCTATGCCGCTTCAGAGATGCTGTATGCCAAAAGATGAGAGCCTGTTTCATAACCGGTTCTTTGTAGGGGCATGGCTTTATTGAGACCTGCATTAATAATGTCCGATGCTACTGAAACGGGCTGGAGCGTCATTGCGGCGCATGGGTTTCAGCCACAGCGGGTGACGTTCGTAATGTTGCATACTGGGCGGGATCGATTAAGCTATTTGCGCGCCGTAGCGGAGGCGATTGGGGGATGCTGGCATGACGACTATAACCGTGCAGCAGGTGGAGACAGCCGTGCGACGGTACTTTGAGATGATGGCAAACAAAATTCCCGGCGAGTTGTCGAAGATGTACTCGTACGATGCGGTGGTTTTTGGTCCCTATGGCCCGCGCGCCGACCTCGGACGAGTATGGGCCACCATCAGAGACCGTGAGTACTGCCATCCCGAGAGCAACTACCACTTCGAGTTTACCTCGCCCATCGAAGTGCAGATCCTGGCTAACAATGTAGCCGTGGCGACCCACACCTTCAGATCCTACGCCACCAATGTGAAGGAGCCAATTCTGGGGAAAGCATTAAACCGAAAACTGACCGATGGGCGGGGAACGCATGTTTTCATCCTCAGCCCCGAAGGCAAGCTCCTTTTGGCGCACCAGCACCTGTCCGACATTTGCCGCCTTCCCCTGGAAGCGGCACACTAGCCTGTTTCATGGCCGATTCCTTGAATGGGCATGGCTTTACCGGGGTCCCCGGCGCGCCCTCTGTTGGCGCGATGGGGTGGGAGGCATGCCGTCAGGAGCGAGTTAAGCCAAAGGGCCGGGATTCCCGGCCCTTCGATCTGCAAATGTTAATCGCCAGCCAGCACTGATCCGCGAGTTATTTTGCGGCTGCTTCCTCCACAAAAATCCTGTCGCTGCCATTGGCTTGAGGTGGAGTGAAAAAGGCGAAGATTTTAAAATCATCGCTCACCGGGCGGATGGCATGGACGAAGCCCCGGGGACAGAAATGGATGTCGCCGGCCTTCATCCTGACCCATTCTCCCTTTATCAATTCTTCTCCCACGCCTTTATAGACATAAATAATCTCGTCCGATGAACCATGGTAATGGGTTTTCAGCGCCGGCTTTTGTGCCAGCACCATCTGGTTGCGAGGCGTCCCTATCGGCAAGTCCAGCCGCATAGACTCGCCCGGCGGAATCGGGTGGCTGGCATAAAACTCATCGGCGTTTATGTTCGCGCCCTTCTTGAACTGAGTATCGATCAAGGTCCAGTCCGCAACCACATCTCCTGGCTTCGCTTTGCTTTCCTTGCTGTCCACAAATACCCGGTCGCCTCCTGGAGGCAGGGCCGGCGTAAAGATGTCGAACGACTGAAACTCCATGCCTGGTTCGCACTGCAGGCCGTGGACTACCCCGCGAGGATTGTAATGAATGTCTCCCGGTTGCACCCATTGCCACTTGCCATCGACGTATTCCTTGCATTTGCCCTTGACCGGAACCAGAATCTCGTCGGAGTTAGTGTGATAGTGCAGCGGGAAGCTCCCTCTAATGCTGAGTGTCAGCACCACGACACGCGGCGTTTGAAAAACGACATCCATACGGGGTGGTTGGGATGCGGACTGCGTCGTAAACGCTTGCGCCCCACTGGGAATTGCTGGGCGTGCGGGCAGAGGATGCGCCGCAAACCAACTGCCGAGATTTACGTTGTAGGGGCTTGCGTATTCGGTGTCAAGCTCGTGCGCGGCGCCGATATTGAGCTGCTGCGGAGCGGCCCCCAAGGTCAATAGGCTCAGCGCGATGAGTCCTAAGAAAACCAGAATTGACCGGCATTTCATCGAGCGTTTCTCCTTTGCCTGAAGTGACTGTAGCGAGAACCTCTATGACCGCTATTTCCCGTTGTCCCGGTGATCGCCAAATTGTGTTCTCCTGTATCACAGAAAGCAAGCACTTCTTTCTTATTGCCTTTCGCAACGGGGACCCTCGCCGATTTGACGCCGCCAGTCCCAAGAGCGGGCTGGACGGCGCAAGCATTCGGAACAGGTGCAGTTACGGTGTCGTCTTGCGGTCAAAGGCGACCTTGGAAAAAGATATCTCCGTTTGTTCTGGATTTGTCTCCCGCGTTACGCTTATCGTGGGTGCGCTGGAGAAACGACATGAGCAAGGCTGGAATTTCCATTGATATCCCCGGATTTGGGCGGAAGCACATCGCCACCATGCTGACTGACTACACCGGCACATTGTCCCGCGGAGGCCGGCTGACGGGAGGGGTCAAAGACGCTCTTCTCAGGCTCGCGGAATTGTTGGATATTCACGTCATCACGGCGGATACGTTTGGCTATGCCGGCGAGGAGCTCAAGGGTGTTCCCGTGAACCTGGTTCGGTTGGCATGCGAGCGCCTCGACGTTGAAAAGCGGAAATACGGCGAGAAGATCGGCCTTGAACACTGCGTCGTCTTCGGCAATGGGAACAATGACAGGCTGTTGTTGAAAGCGGCCAAGGAGTCGGGTGGCATCGCAATAGCGGTAGATAATGGCGAAGGATGTGCGACCGACGCTCTGCTGAATTCTAATATATTTATAGTGGGTGCCCTGAACGCGCTCAATCTTTTACTTGAACCGAAGGGAAGCAAGGCCACGCTGCGTTTTTAGCCAAGGAGATCGGAGAAATATGATCAAGGCAGCTATTGTCGGAATGGGCTTTTGGGGACAAAGACTCGTAAACAGCGTCCAGGAGAGCTCGCACATCCGGTTCGTTGCCGGATGGACGCGCACCCCGGCCAAGGCCGCGGAATTTGCCCAGCGCCATAATCTGCGCATGTTCGAAACCTACCAGCAACTGCTCGCCGATCCGGGTATCGACGCTGTCGTGCTGGCCACGCCGCACTCCACGCATGCCGAACAGATTGTGGCCGCCGCCGCGGCGGGCAAGCATGTATTCAGTGAAAAGCCGCTCACCCTGGATCTGGCGAGTGCGCGTCGGGCCGCGCAGGCCTGCCGCGATCGCGGCGTGACGCTCGCTGTAGGCTACAACTGGCGCTTCCAGCCCGCGTTGCAGGAGATTCGCCGCATGATCGACGATGGCCGCCTCGGCAGGGTGCTGCACATCGAGGGTAATTTTTGTGGCCCCAGCAACTATCGCCTGGCGCAGGATTTTGGAGCGGACGACACCACTTCAATGCTGATGCGCTTTGCCGGTGGCGCCACCGCTTATCTCGCTACCGTGATTGCCACCGCCGAAACATGGCGCATGCAGGTGTTTGGCTCCAAAGGCTGGGCCGAGGTAGGAGATGTCGAGCACCTGAAGACCTGGAACCTGAAGGTGTGCACCATCGGCGACGACGTCTGGGTCAAGCAAAAGCCCGTGCAGATGACTTTCCCGGAGGTCAGCACCGAGCGCGCCGAGCTGGAAAACTTTGCCGCGGCGGCGGAGAAGCGTCAGGCGCTGGTTACGCCGGAAAGCGACGCCGTTCACAACGCCGCCGTGCTCGAGGCCATTCTTGCGTCTGCATCCACTTACACCACGGTGCGAATCGGGTAGCAAAATAATAGTTTTTTACTGTTTGGGTTTGGTCTTTATGGGGTTGGTCTCGCATTTATTTAGCGCGGCATAAGTAGTATCCTAAGCCTCCTTTGCGAAGGCATACCTGGTGGAAGCCCGCGCCTTTACAGGCTGCGGAAAAACGCGCCGAAGCAACAAGCGAGGCGCTATGGGGTGTGGATACTACAAGACGGCATAACAAGAGCTTGTGGTCTCGTTCGATCTGGAATCTGTTTTTCCGCAGCCCGT
>JBEKQR010000141.1:0-9544 GCA_049519515.1 Candidatus Korobacteraceae bacterium | reverse complement strand
GCGCACTCGCCCGCGCCCGGGGCGCGGGAAGCGCCGCACTCAACGGGGTTCGTGCGCGTTGGACGGTGCAGACGACCCGCGTTGTTCCTTGGGGCACGGGTTTCTGGGGGAAGCGCCGGGCTTTAGCCCGGCGCTTCCACCATAAACCCTTGCCAAAAGGATCAACTCTGGAAGTCTTCACCGTCCAAAGCGCACGATCACCTTTGAGTGCGGCGCTACCCGCGCCCCGGGAGCGGGCGATTGCGCGCGGGCCATCCCGGAACCGGAGACGCTCAGCTCCAATCCCGACTGTTCCGCCAGCTCGATCGCCGCGCGCAACGACTTGCCGGAAAAATCCGGCACCGTCTGCCCGCCCACCTCGAGCACCAGCGAGCCGGGCGGATGTGGCGGAACCTGACCTTGAACAGGCTCGGCGGCCGAGACCGGCTGGACGCTCACCCCAGCGAACCCGAAACCGGAGTTCGCCGGGGCCCCAGTGGAGATGGGGAACGCAGCTGGGAGCAGTGCATCCGCGGCAGGCTTCGATACGAACTTCGCCTGCTCCGCCCCGGCGGAGGCAGGCGCGGCATCTGGCGAAGACCCCTGTGGCGAGCCGGGATCATCCTCCGCCGGATTGGCGGCGTGCGGGCTGCCTGTCCTCGATGCATCTTTTGACTCGGTGCTGCGCGCCATCAGTGCCTGCCTGGGGTCGTTCTTGATCTCGGCGTCGTGGGCCACGTTTAAGTAGGAGAGCACCTGCTCGGCCACGCGCTTGAAAATCGGCGCCGAGACCTGCCCGCCCTGGTGCAGTCCTTGCGGCGAATCCAGAATCACGGCGATGGTTACCGCCGGGTTGTTCACCGGCGCGAAGCCCACGAAGCTGGCGACATAGTCGGTCGCCGAGTAGCGGTGCGTAGCCGGGTTGATCTGCTGCGCCGTGCCCGTCTTGCCCGCCGCCGTGTAGCCGTTAAGCTGCGCCTCGCGGGCTGTGCCTAACTGGACCACTTCCGCCATCATGCGCCGCATCTGCGCCGCCGTCAGGCTGGAGACAACGCGCCGCTGCTCGCGCGGCCGGAAGACGATCTGCTGAAAACCCTGCGCCGGGCTGGTCACGCCGGCAACAATGCGCGGAGCCGAGTAAATGCCGTCATTGGCGATGGCCGAGACCATGGAGATAATCTGCAGCGGCGTCACCCCGACTTCCTGGCCGATCGACATGGCGCCGATGGAAGAGCCCGCCCAGTCTTTCGGCGGCTTCAGCAGGCCGCGCGTTTCGCCGGGCAGCTCGATTCCCGTCTGCTGGCCGAAGCCGAAGCTGAGCATGTGCTTGAACAGGCGCTCAGGACCGAGGCGCAAGCCTATCTTGACCGCGCCCACGTCGCTGGAATGGGCGAAGGCCTGCTCCACGCTTATGGTGCCGAGGCGGTGGGCGTCACGGATCTTGATCCCGCCCACCATGATGAATCCGGGATCGCAGGAGATCATCTCGTCCAGGCGTGTCAGGTGCTCCTCCAGGGCGGAGGAGTAGGTGACCGTCTTGAAGACCGAACCGGGCTCGTAGACATCGCTGACGGCGTGGTCCTTGAGCGCGGCAGGAGTGATTTCTTTCGAGAGGTTGGGGTTGAAGGTGGGCCGGTTGGCCAGCGCCAGGATTTCTCCCGTGCGCGGGTTCTGAATCACGATGGTTGCGGCCTTGGCCTGCGTATTCTCTATGGCCTGCTCGATTTCCTTCTCGGCGATGTACTGGATTTTCTCGTCGATGGTGAGCACGACATTGGCGCCGGCCTCCGGCTGGCGCTCGATGCGGCCGAACCATCGCCGGCGCGCGTCCTGGGAAATCATCATGGTTCCCGGAGTGCCGCGCAGCTCCTGGGCGAAGGCCAGCTCGATGCCCGCCAGGGCCTCGTCGTCCAGGCCGACATAGCCGAGAATCTGCGCCGCCAGCTCGCGCTTGGGATAAAAACGCTTTGGCTCCTTGTGGAACCCGATGCCGTGCAGGTTGAGGGCGCGAATCTTGTCCGCCGTTTCCGCATCGACCTTGCGCGCGACCCAGGCAAAATGCCGCTGCGATTTCATGCGCGCCAGTATTTCCTGGGCGTCGCCGCCCAACACGCTGGCCAGAAGGGCGGCCGTGGTCTCCTGGTCGGGAACTTGCGAGGGCACCGCGTACGCGGAATCCACCAGCAGCGACATGGCCAGCTCCTGGCCGTTGCGGTCGTAGATTATGCCGCGCTTGGGAGAGATGTCGATGGTGCGCTGCTGCTGCCGCGAAGCATATTGCACCAGCGCGCCGTAACGAATCACCTGCAGATAGGCCAGGCGGCCGCCGATTACGGCCACCCAAAGGGCGAGAACGGCGCCGAACACCACCAGCCGGGCACGTGGATTTTTCAGGACCGGGGTTGGCGAATACGAATTCACACCCAGCGCGCGCCTCCTGAGCTTTTCGCCACGGGCCCTCGAAGCCTTAGTTTGGTACCGACAGCACCGAGATTCCCGTGGCCCGGGCCATCACCAGTCCGCCTTCGGCGGCCGACATATCCATCGACTGCACTTGCCCGGCGCGCGGCAGTTGCAGCCCCATCGTCTTGGCCAGGGTGTCGATGCGCTCGGGATTACGCAGCGAAGCCTCTTCCAGCTTCAGCGCCCGGTTGGCCTCGGCCAGCGAATCGCACTGGGCGCGCAAGGCTTCGATCTTGTATCCGTACTCGATGGCGCTGAAATGCTGCCCGACGTAGACCATGACCAGCAGAAACAGCGCGGCCAGCGCCACCGTAAATATCTTCATCTCGCGCCGCCGCCGCGGGTCCACGGCTTTTACCAGGCGGGAGTTGTCGATTGCCTTGGCGAAATAGATTTCCGGCGCGCCCGGCATGTAGCGGCGGGCGCCCTGCGGCGCTTCGCCGTTGCCGGCGGCCGGCGGGAAAGTTGTGGCCCAGATGGACATTTATGCAACTCCGGGACGAGCAAGCGAATTGACGTTTTCACGCAACGGCGCCAGTGGAAAGCGCAGAACCTCAGCGTCGTCCTTCCGCTTTCCCTCCACCTTGATATCGACGCGGGCCACTGTCGCTATCAGTTGCTCAATCGTTATCCCCGTGTTCATATCCACTCCTTACTTCTTCACAGCTTCCACAGGCTTTTCCGCCTTCCTTCACCGCTCCATGCGGAAAAACCTGAAATCACGTCCGCTCTGCCGCGCGCAACTTGGCGCTGCGGCTGCGCGGGTTAGCTTGCGTTTCCTCCATCCCGGCTACTACCGGTTTCCTGGTCAACAACTCGTACTGCTTCTGGCGCGCGCCTTCGCGCAGCGCGTCCTTCACTATTCGGTCCTCCAGCGAGTGGAAGCTGATGACCACCAGCCTTCCACCCCTGGCCAGGGCCGTGGGCGCGGCTTCGAGCAGCGCCTTCAGGTTGTCCAGCTCGCGGTTTACGAAAATTCGGAGAGCTTGAAAGGTCAGCGTCGCCGGATGAATGCGTTGAGATTTCATTGTTCGGGCCGCGGCCGCCACCACGCGCGCCAACTGGGCGGTTGTGGTGATCGGCCGCGCCCGGACAATGGCTCTGGCGATTCTCCGCGACCTCCTCTCCTCACCGAATTCGTAAATCAGGCCGGCCAGCGTTCGCTCGTCGGTCTGGTTTACCACTTGATCGGCGGTCAGCCCGGATTGCGAATCCATTCGCATGTCCAGCGGGCCTTCCGCCTGAAAACTGAATCCGCGGGCGGCATCTTCAAATTGCATCGAGCTCACGCCCAGGTCGGCCAGCACTCCGTCAGCCGCTCCAGCCGCCACGTGCTCCGCCAGGTGGGCGAAGGAGTCATGCAGCAGCGTGATCCTCGGCCAGTCGTGCTCCATGCCTGCGGGAGCCTTGAGCCTCTCGCGGGCTATCTCCAGCGCCTGGGCGTCCTTATCGAAGCCAATCAAATGACCCTGTGCGCCCAGGCGTTTTGCGATTTCGAAGCTGTGTCCGCCCAGGCCCACGGTCGCGTCGACATAGGTCCCACCGCGCCGGATAGCCAGGAAGTCGATTGCCGGTTGTAAAAGAACGGAAACATGGCCAAACTTTCCGCCGCCATGCGCGCCCTCCGGGGCGCTGTTGCTGTCGAACTGCGAACCATCCGCCACTAGATACCAAGCTGCGCCAGTGCGTCTTCATCCTCAGGGGTGATCGGGTTCTCCTCGACCTGCTTGCGGTACTCCTCGGCAAGCCGTGCGTCCATGCGATCAAGCTTGCCCACCACCGAAACGTCGCCCGTCAGGCCGGCTTTTTCGCGCAACAGCGTCGGCAACAGCAGACGGCCTTGCGCGTCGATCTCGACCACCTGCCCGTAGTAGCTGGTGATGTCGAGAAATTTTCGTACGCTAGGGTGCATCGAGGGCTGGGCAGCGATCTTCTCCTCTTTCCGCTCCCAGACCTCAAGGGGATATAACTGAGCAATTTTCCCGTCGGTGCTGGTGATGTAGAATTTTGCCTCAAACTTGATCTCGCGCTTGAAGTCGGCCGGGATCTTGAGGCGACCCTTTTCGTCGACGCGAGTTATATGGCTGCCACGAAACATAACCACCGGCCCTCAGGACCGGATGCCCCAGTTGCTCACCGCCCCGGCGGCGGGAAAGGAGTCATTAACCGAATCTGAAACGCGAGCAGTTATCAAAGTAGTAACGGCCCCACCCGATGATCCGAATTTGCCGTTCCGCTCGTGTTCCATATTACCACTTTTACCCACTATTAAAAACTTTTTAGCCACTTTGGACCACTATCCATTTGAGCAAATCCTACCGCTAAATGGTTGTCTGTCAATAGTTTTTTTCACCGGCACGAAAAATTTTGGTCTCCTGGTAACGATGACCGGGCGTGTGGGGTATCGATCTAGGTAACCACTAGGGCTGGCGTTTACCTTGTTGGTTCAACCGGGTGGGCGGAAGATTTAACCACAGAGGACACAGAGTGACACAGAGGAAAACCCCCAAAACTTCTTACTCTGTGTAACTCTGTGAACTCTGTGGTTAGCTTTTGACTCTAGCTTTTTACGCCACTTCGCGCCGCTTGAACTCGCGCAGCTTGGGGCGGGCGTTGCCCTCGGCGGGAGCAGGGGTAGCCTCCTGGCGTCCCACGCTGAAGTAGGAGAAGCCTGCTCTCTCCATCTCGGCGCGTGAATAGAGGTTGCGGCCGTCGATCAGGATGGGGTGTTTCATTACCTGGCGCAGGCGATGGAAGTCGAGGGCGGCGAACTCTTCCCAGTCGGTCAGAATCAGCAAGGCATCGGATTTCTCCGCCGCTTCGTAGGCGCTCTCGGCAAAGGTGATGGCAGCGTCGGCGGTGTCCCCAACACGCCTGTCTTTGGCGTGTTGGGGTGAGGCGAACTCGCGGCGAGCGCGTTCGCTGGCCGCCGGATCGTAGGCCACGATCTCGCAGCGCTCCTTCAGCAGCATGCGGATGACGGCGATGGCCGGCGACTCGCGAATGTCGTCCGTGCCGCCTTTGAAGGCCAATCCGAGCACGGCCAGGCGCTTTCCCTTCAGCGTCCACAGCGCGCTGCGCACCTTGCGCAGAAACATGTGCCGCTGCTCTTCGTTAATGCGCATGACCTCCTCCAGCAGGCGGAAGTCGTAACCGAACTCGTGAGCCACGGCGCGGAAGGCGGCCAGGTCCTTGGGAAAGCACGAGCCGCCGTAGCCGATTCCGGGGCGCATGAAGCGCGTGCCGATGCGCTGGTCAGCTCCCAGGCCCTCGCACACTTCCTGAATGTCGGCGCCGGCCGGCTCGCAGATGTTGGAGATGGCGTTGATGAATGAAACTTTCATCGCCAGAAAGGCGTTGGCGGCATGCTTGATCAGCTCGGCGCTATTGGCGCTGGTGACGATCAGCCGCGCCGGCAAGATCGCCTCGTCGGGGACCGGAACGGCATCTTCGCCGCGCGCATAACTGCCATCGGTCAACGGTTCGTAGACCTGGCGCAGGATCGAGGTGCAGCGGTCGCCGTCGCTGCCCACGATGATGCGATCGGGATACAGGAAATCGGTGACCCCACGGCCTTCGCGCAGGAACTCCGGGTTGGAAGCCACCTCGAACGACCCCAGCGGAGCGCCGTAGCGGACCAGGGTCCGCCGGATGCATTGGCTGGTGCCCACCGGGACCGTGCTCTTGACCACGATCAGCTTGAATGAGTCGATGTGGCGCGCCACCTCACAGCACACCGCCTCCAGCCAGGAGAGATCGGGCTCGCCGCTCTCGCACGGAGGCGTGCCCACGGCGATGAATACCACGCTGCTGCGGCGCACTGCCTCGCTCAGGTCGGTGGTGAAAACCAGCCGCTTGCCGGCGGCGCCGGCTGCTGCCGCGCTTCCATTCCCCGCGCCGCGGGAGCAATTGCGGGTCAACAGCTCCGGCAGGAACTCTTCGTGGATCACGGTTGCGCCGGCCTCGAGCGCGGCGATCTTCTGAGCGTCGTTGTCGACGCAAATCACCTCATGTCCTATTTCCGCCAGGCACGCTCCGGCCACCAGCCCAACGTAGCCTGTCCCGACCATTGCAATCTTCATTTACCTGTCGTCCGTTCTTCTTTTTCCAAAGTCGTACCTTCCAACTGTTCCAGTGGCAGCGGCCGCTGCTCCTGGATATCGCTGTAATCCTGGCCGCTGAAGGTGGAAGTGTAATGTTGATGGGCACGCTCCCAAGCCATGTCGTCGGGCAGCGCGCCGAAAGTCTGCACGTAGAGCGGGCTGCCAGGAAACGGAAACATCGGCACCGGCTCGCTCACCCACACGCCGTGCGTCTTCAGCCGCTCCTGCCAGCGGTGAATCTCCGCGCGGTCGTCGTGCGCGGTCAGAATCAGGTTCGCCTGCACCCAGGCAATGCGCTGCTTGGCGTAGATGAGCAGTTCGGTGATGCGCTCGGTGCTCATGCGGCAGTTCTTGTTAAGCTCGTTGCGCCCGCTATCGGTGATCGATTCGACCCCGCACTCTATCGAGATGGTGTGCGCGCGTCCCAGCAGGTCGAGCGTTTCCTCGTTCCACAGGTCGATGCGCGTCTGGAAACCTATCTGCACGTTGCGCTCCGCCAGGCCCTCCAGCAGGCGGCGGACATTCTTGCCCACGCCGAAGATTTCATCGATGAAGTAGATGTAATCGACGCCCCGGGCCACCAGCAGGTCAACCTCGCGCAGCACTTCCTCGACTTTGCGCTCGCGAAACTTGTTGCGGAACAGCGTCTTGTTGCAGAAGGTGCAGGCCCACGGACAGCCGCGCGCGAACTCCAGTTCGGCGCCGCGTCCCTCTCCCCAAAAGACGTGGTGGCGATGGCTGTGTGCCTCGACCTGGTAATCCTGAAAATCGAGCGCGCCCAGCGTGCTCATATCGACCACGCCCAGAGTCGGGCTCATGTGCTCAGTCACCCCAGCAAACGCAACCGGGGGCCCCAGCGAATCGTGACTTTCGATTCGCTGGGGCAGAAAACCGGCGTTTGCCGGGGACCCCGCGCCGTCTTCGTCGCGCCAGCAGCAGCCGTCGATCTGTTCCCGGGGTTTCGACGCCAGATCGGCGATCGCCTGGTCGGGCTCGCCGCGCAGCGCGATGTCGGCGCCGGTCTTGCGCATGGCCGTTGCCGGGGTGGCGGAAGCGTGCGGCCCGATGAGGACCTTGCGCGCCGCGCCGCCGATTCCGGCAAACCATTGCTGAGGTATACGCAGCTCCGGAGGCGGGCAGCGCCAGAAGAGATACGATGGCGCGGATGGAATCACCAGGAAATCAGCCGTAAAGCCACGCAACTGCGAACGCACATCCTCGATGGTCAGGTTGCCAGTCTGCGCGTCGATCACCAGGGCGTCGTGCCCTGCCTGGCGCACCTTGGCGGCGGCAAACAGCAACTCGAGCGGCGTATGCGGATCGCGGCAGCCGAAATACGTCGATCCGGCGAAGTCCCAGTTCGGATTGAGCAGCGCAAACTTCATCAGGCAACCTGCTCCAGCCCGGACGCCGTTGCGGGCAGGACGACGGGCTGCGGGAAAGCACTCCTGGCGCTGGCCAGAATTGCGCGGTTTTCGCCGAACCAGTGCCGCAGGCTCTCCAGGATTTCGTCCACCGTGGTCCGCGGCCGCCAGCCGGTGTCCCGCGTCAGCTTGGAGTGGTCAGTGACGTAGACAAGCTGGTCGCCGGGGCGGGCGCGCTCGAATTCGCAGCCCATACGCACGCCGGTAAGCTCCGCAACGCGGTCGACAAGTTCCAAAAGCGAGATGGTGTTCGCCGGGCCGCCTCCGACGTTGTAGATCTGGCCGCGGGTCACCGCCAGGTGGGCGCGCGCGCATTCAAAACCATCCAGCAGATCGCCGACCGCCAGAACGTCCCGCACCTGCAGCCCGGCGCCATATATGGTGACCGGAGCGCCCAGCATGGCGGAGTAAACAAAGTGCGCCACCCAGCCCTGATCTTCGTTGCCGAACTGCCCGGGTCCGGCAATGCAGGACATGCGGAAGACCACCGTGGGCAGGCCGTAGATGCGCGCGTAATCGTGCACATACTGGTCGGCGGCGCCCTTCGAGCAGCCATACGGGGAGTGAAAATCTATGCTTTGCAGCTCGGAGATGCCGGTGGCGCTCTCCGCAATCACGTATCTCTTCCCTTCGACCCTGGCGCTCCCGCGCGAGAACTCTCCGTAGACCTTGTTGGTGGAAGTAAACAGCAGGAAGGGCCGGCGGCCGCAGGCGCGGGCAGCTTCAAGGATGTTGAAAGTTCCTCCCAAATTTACTTCGAAATCGAGCCGGGGATCGGCGATGGAGGTGGTCACGGCCACCTGGGCGGCAAAGTTGTAGATTTCCGTGGCCTGCTCGACGGCGCGCTGAACTTTGGCCCGGTCGCGAACGTCGGCCAGGGTAAACTGGAGCCTGCCGGAGCGGGCAGCAATTTTGCGCAGCATTTCCAGGTTGTGCCGTGACCCCGGACGAGCGAGGTTATCGTACACGTGCACCTGGGCTTCGGTAGTTTCCAGAAGCCGGCGCGCCCAGTTTGATCCTATGAAGCCTGCTCCGCCGAAAATCAGTACCGAGCGGAACGCCTCTTTGCTAGCCATCTAAGTGGATCCCCCAACGGTACAAATGTTCTGTTGGTCAGAGGAAAGTAGATGCATAAGGAATGCTGTTGCGTTTGCTCCCAATTGCGTAGAATCAAAGGTTTGCGAGATATTTTTTTAGAGACCGCACCCCTCAGAGGCAACCCCGGGCAGAGCTGTACCGGTGCCGGCGCATAAAGACTCACGGCAGCCCGGATGCCATCCCAACCTGTAAGCCCAGCCACCCTGGGCGCCCAGGTTAGGGCTTAAAGATGGCGGTTCCGGAGAAAATCTTGGCGGGAGCCATGTTCAGGTCAGAAGAAATCGACTCATACACCGATCACTATTTCCTCAACTCACGACTCGCCTGTGAGAAGGCGGGCAATCGCCTGCGCGTCGTCTACCAGGTCTTCCAGCGCTCCCACGCGCTGCTCTGCGGCGTTCGCTATGTGCTGGAACTGCTGCGCCATCTTCCTCCCGAGGTGCAAGTCCACGGCCTGGAAGACGGCAGCCGCATCGC
>JBEKQR010000140.1:0-9568 GCA_049519515.1 Candidatus Korobacteraceae bacterium | reverse complement strand
CAGCGGCGTCAAGGGTCTGCGATGAACGCCCAACAACTGGGCGCCCTTGACTCCGCTTCCGGCGCTCAAAGGCGGAGCATTGTCGCTTGACAAAGCCAACGCCGTCATAGACAGCATGACACAGCAGATGGGACGTCCTCACCTACAGCCGCGCCCTGTTTCCCAGCGCGAATCTTGCCGCCAGGTACCCGCACATCCCGTGCACTCCGGGGCCGGGCGGAGTGGAAGACGAGCAAAGATAATGTCCGGGCAGGGGAACCGAATAGAGGCGCGCGGTGGGGCGCAATATCATCTGGCGAATATCGGTTGCGCCGCCGGCGATGTCTCCGCCGACGAGGTTCGCGTCGTGCGCTTCCAGCTCGGGCGCGGTCAGCTCGTGCCGGGCCAGGATGAGTTGGCGAAAGCCGGGGGCAAAGCGTTCGACCTGCTGCTCGATGGCCTCGGCCATGGAAACTCGACATCCGTTAGGCACGTGGCAATATGCCCAGGCAATGTGCCGGCCGGCGGGAGCGCGCGTGGCGTCGAACAGCGTCGGCTGCGAGAGGAGCACGTAAGGCCGCGATGGAAGCTTTCCCTGCCATACCTCCGCCTCGCCGGCGGCGATCTCCTCGAAGCTTCCACCCAGATGCACCGTGCCAGCCTTGCGGCAGGCTTCCGCGGTCCACGGGATAGGCCCGGACAAGGCCCAATCCATTTTGCAGACGCCCGGCCCATAGCGATAGCGCGAGAGTGCGCGCCGGTACGAACGCGGAAGGGCATCGCCGGCAATCTGCAGCAATTGCCTCGGAGTGAGGTCCCAGAAGACAGTTCTTGCCGGAGGCAGGTCGCGCAGGGAGCGCACGGTGAAATCGGCTTGCAGCCGGCCGCCGAGCGAGCGCAGGCAGGCAAGCAGCGCCTCGGTTATGCGTGCGGCACCGCCTTCGGGAAAAGGCCAGCCAACCAGGTGTCCGGCAGCAGCCAGCGCCAGGGCGATGGCGCCGGTTCCGGGCTTGTGCAGAGGCAAGCAGGAGTGCGCCGCCAGGCCGGCAACGAGAGCGCGTGCGCTCGGGCCCGCGAACCAGCGCCGCGCCATCCAGGACGACGGCAGCAGCGAGCAGACGCCCAGGACCGCCAGCGCCCAGGGCTTGCGCGGCAGGCGTCCGTGTGGCAGGTCTTCCACGGCTGAGGCGAAGCCCTCGACGATGGTGCGCATTCTCCGCGCATAAGCCTCCGCATCGCCGCCAAGATGCTCCGCCGTCTCGGCGATCGATTGTTGCAGGATGGGCGAGCTTCCATCCGGCAGCGGGTGCGCCAAGGGAATCTCCGGGTGGACCCACTTGAGGCCAAATCTTTCCAGTGGCAGGCTGCGGAAAAACGGCGATAGCGCGGCGAAGGGATGCACGGCCGAGCCCAGATCGTGATGAAATCCCGGAAGCGTAAGCTCCACGGTGCGCGCTGCGCCGCCGGGCGCCGATTGAGCTTCCAGCACCAGAACCTTGTACCCGGCCCGGGCAGCGGCGATGGCCGCGCTCAGGCCGTTAGGTCCGGATCCGACCACCAAAACGTCCGCTTCGGCCACCTTACCCTATTCCCCAGGCTTCAGTTTCAGCGATGCCAGCACCTCCACCCCGGTTCGGGCCTCGCGGCCGGTCAGCGGTCCGCTGCTGCTGCAAGTGGCCATGAGAAGCGTCTTGCCATTGGTCAGGAACATGATCTGCCAGTGGTCACCATCGGTATCGCGGTAGCGGGCTACTGCCTGCTGCCGGCTTCCTTTTTCGATCGTGGTGCGGCCGTTGCGCGGCGCCGTCTGCAGGAAGCGCGCGAGAAAATCGCGGGCGTCGGGAGCGCCGCCGGCCTTCTCGTGCTTGAAGGCGGTAACAATCACCGAAGTCGCGCCCGAAGGCGCTTCGATCTGCAGGTCGTCATTGGTTTGGCGCAGCGTCCAGAACGGAGGCACGGCTATGCTGACGTGCCCGCGGGGAACCGTGTAGATTCCGGAGCGAGAGTGCTTACGAATCGTACGGCGTTTTTGCGCGCTGGATTTGAGGGAATTTTTCCGGAGCTTCTTGCTGGCAGGCGCCATCGTTTCCTCGCTTTGTTTTACCTTTGGCGGATGGAGGCATGAATCAGCTTGCCCAGCTCGTCGGCGTCGCTCACCGGCGGCTGGCAGGTGAAATTGCTGCAGAGCGCGGCTACCGCTTTGCCCTTGCCGGCCGGGGTCCCCAGCAATCCTGCTTTTGGATTGCTGGGGTGGGAGACCGGGGTCCCCGGCAAGCTTGCTTTTGGATTGCTGGGGTGGGAGATCCCAGGCAGGTGCGGCACCGAATCGCTCAGCGCCGGCGGCAGATAAGCGGCTGCGGCCTCTTCATCGCGCACATGGATCACGCTCTTGTTGATCGCAAACGGCTTCACCGCGGCGGCATACAGCGCATCGGCCAGAGGACCGTCGCCGACCACCACGACCTGAGTGTAAGGGCGGGCCAGCCATATCGAGGCCAGTCCGTAAGTTCCGGCGTAGATGCCGAACTGCTCGGCGATGCCGGCGAAAATCTCCAGCGTCTTTCTGGCTATTTCTCGATAGCGCTCCAGGTTGGTCAGCGAGTAGAGACGGAGCAGGGCGAGCGCGGCCGCCGGGTTTCCTGCCGGAGTTGGCGAATCTTGAAAAGGCTTGCGCCGGGCGCTCAGTGCGCCTATGGCGTGCTGGCCGTCGCTGCCGGTTTCGGTGTCGAAGAATCCGCCGCCTTCGGCGTCGTGGAAGCGCGCAATCATGCTGTCGGCGATGGCTCTGCCGAAACGGAAGTAGGTGAGATCGGCGGTGCTCTCGTAGGCGTCGAAGCAGGCCAGCGCGGTGAAGGCGTAGTCATCCAGCAAGCCCGGGATGTCGCGCTTCCTCTGGCCGTCTGCGTACGCGACGACGTGAAGCAAACCGCGCTCCTCCGGGGTCCCCGGCAAGCGCCGTAGTTGCGCTTGCTGGGGTGGGGCGGACCACGCCTCGCTGAGAATGCGGTCCAGAGAGCGCAGGGCAAAATGCTGCGCCTGCTCCAGCGAGCCGTCTTCGCCGGCTTTGGCAGAAGGGTTGGCCAGCGCCGCATTTGCGCCCGTTGGGGTGCCAACGGGGTCCCCGGCAAACGCCGTTTTTGCGTTTGTTGGGGTGCCAACGGGGTCCCCGACAGACGCCGTTTTTGCGTCTGTTGGGGTAGGAAGGACTCGCGCCGCCTGCAAGTAGGCGGAGATGGCCAGCGCGTTCCAGCTTACATACACGGTCTTATCGACGTACGGGATGGGCCGCTGGAGGCGCGCTGCATACATCTTTTGCCTGGCCGAGGCGATCAGGCGCTCCACATCATCGCGCTGGCGGCCGGTGCGCGAGGCAATTTCCTCGGCGGGAACGCGCGCGCAGAGAACATTCTTGGCGTGGTTGTGGTGCATCTGGCCGACTTCGCCGATGTCGAAATGCAGGCAGGCGGTCTCGAACTCCTCGGCATCCAGCACGGCGCGAGCCTCGCCGCGCGTCCAGGTAAAGTGGTCGCCATCGTCGTCGAGGTCGATATCGGCATCCTGCGAGGCGTAGAAGCCGCCGTGTTCGCGATCGCTGAGCCACTCGTCCATCCAGCGGATGATGTCGCGCGCCACCCTGGCAAAGAACAGATTGCCCGTGACCTGGTAGCCGTGAACGTAGTTCTTCAGCAGCTCCGAGTTGTCGTAGGACATCTTCTCGAAGTGCGGCACGCGCCAGTGGTCATCGACCGAGTAGCGATGGAATCCGCCCGCGAGCTGATCGTAGATGCCGCCCCGCGCCATCTTCTCCAGGGTGCGGGTCACCACCGTTCCAACTTGCTCCTCGCCCGTGCGCTCATACCAGTCGATGAGCACGTCCAGCGCCGGCGGATGAGGAAACTTGGGAGCCGCTCCAAAGCCGCCATTCTCGCGGTCGAAGGCGGAGACGCCCGATTGCACCATCTGCTCGACGATGCGCGGCGAGAAAGCAGCCTCGCGGCCCAGCAGGCCCTCGGCGTGACCCAGGGCGTGCATGAGCTTGCCGGCTTCCTCCTCGACATCGCTGCGGCGCTCGCGAAAGGCTTCGGCAATGGCCAGCAGAACCTTGCGAAAGCTGGGACGGCCCAGGCCGTCTTGCGGCGGGAAGTAAGTTCCGCCGTAAAACGGCTTGCCATCGGGAGTGAGGAAGGCTGTGAGCGGCCATCCGCCCTGGCCGCTGATGGCCGCCACCGCCGTCTGGTAACGCGAGTCGACGTCGGGGCGCTCGTCGCGATCCACCTTTATGGGAACGAAATGCGCGTTGATGATCTCGGCGATCTCGGGCGAGTCATAGGATTCGCGGTCCATGACGTGGCACCAGTGACACCACACGGCGCCGATGTCCAGCAGGATGGGCTTGTTCTCGCGCTGGGCCGCGGCGAAGGCCGCGTCGTCCCACTCGCGCCAGCGCACCGGCTGGCGCATGGCCGAACGCAGATAGGGAGAGGAGGACTGCGCCAAGGCGTTTTGCTCGTTCGTGCCCATGGTTGCCACCCCGAATTAGTGTAACGCGTCTGCGGGATTCGGGTGTTCTCGATGGCAGGAGCAAAATACTGACGTGGGTGGCCCACTCAAGCCAACAACGCTCTTGAGCGGGCCACCCAGGCGCATTGTTTATCCCCGCAGCAGCTCGCGTGCGATCAGCGCGTAGAGGTCGACGGCCTCTCGCAGCTCGCGCTTCTCGACGTACTCGCCGTCCGTATGCGCCACCAGGATCGATCCCGGCCCCAGCAGCACCGGCTCGCCCCAGTTCAGCAGCCAGGGAATATCGGTAGTGAACGAGGCCGTCATGGTGGGAATTCCGGGAACGGTGCGGAAGCGCATATAGGCGATATCGAGCACAAAGTCCACTCGCGCCCGATTGCCGACCGCGTCCACGATTTGCTGCCGCAGGGGCTCAGAAGAAGTGACGAGCCGGTACAGTAGTTGTGCCTTGGCGAAGTCAGGGACAACGTTGGTAGCACGGCCGCCTTCGATGATGCCGATGTTCATGGTGGTGGACCCGACTTCAGGATTCTCGGGATTGCTGGGCAGCGCCATGGAGCGCAGCGGCTGCAGAGAGTCGAGCAACTTTTCGATGGCCGACTCGCCCAGTTCCGGATAAGCCGAGTGCGCCATCTTGCCGCTGGCGATCACCTCCACGCGCAGGGCGCCCTTGGCGGCCAGGGCGATGCAGTTTCCCGTGGGCTCGCCATTCACCAGGAAGCGCGAGCCGCGCGGGTTCTGGTTGGCGGCCTTGGCCCCGAGCGAATCGCGCTCCTCGCCTACCACAAACAGCAGGCCCACGCAAATGTCTTCCTCGTGCAGGCGCAGCGCCGCTGCCACCTGGGAAGCAATGATGCCCTTGGCATCGCAGGAGCCGCGTCCGAAGATCCTGCTGTCGTCTTCGCTCGACGGAATGAACGGAGGAACGCAATCGGTGTGGGTTGAGAACACCACCGCCGGCACCGGGCCTTCGGGCCAATAGGCGAAGAGATTGAAGCGGTTGCGCTCAACCGGCATGCGCTCAACCGTAAGGCCGGCCTTAGCCAGGTAAGCGGTCAGAAACTCCACGGCCGCGGACTCGTTCCCGGTGGTGCTCTCGATGTCCACCAACTGCCGGGTTAGCAGGACTGGGTCCATGCCGGAGAGAATAGCAGAGTAAAGGCAATATAGCCGCAGTATGGTTGAGAATCCCGAAAAAACGCCACCTGCGAGGGTGGCGTTTCCAGTTGCATTGGTGACCGGCTAATCGGCGTGTTGGGCCGCCTTCCCTGCCTCCTCTTTGGCATCGGTAAGGGTGCCGATGCGCATGGCGTAGAAGGAGCGGTAGACAAAGACCACTGAAATGGCCAGGAAGATGACCGCCAGTACATGCGTCAACATCGAGGCGCGGGTGGAGAGCGATACGGCCAGCTCCACGGCCAGCAATCCGAATAGGGTAGTGAACTTGATCACCGGGTTCATGGCCACCGATGAGGTGTCCTTGAACGGATCGCCGACCGTGTCGCCAATGACCGTGGCGGCGTGCAGCTCGGTGCCCTTGGCTTGCAGTTCGACTTCTACGACTTTCTTGGCGTTATCCCAGGCCCCGCCGGCATTAGCCATGAAGATAGCCTGGAAAAGTCCGAAAATCGCGATCGAGATCAGATAGCCGATGAAGAAGAACGGCTCGGTGAAGGCAAACGCCAGCGTGCCAAAGAAGACGGCGAGGAAGATGTTGAACATACCCTTCTGCGCGTACTGGGTGCAGATCTCCACCACCCTCTTGCTGTCGCTGACCGAAGCCTTTTCCGAGCCTTCCAGCTTGATGTTAGCCTTGATGAACTCGACCGCGCGGTAGGCGCCGGTGGTGACGGCCTGCATCGAGGCACCGGTGAACCAGTAGATCATGGCGCCGCCGCTGATAAGCCCCAGAAAGAACGGTGCGTGCAGCAGTGACAGGTTTTCCTGGCCTACGGTCAGGCCGTGGGTCAGGGCCATGATGATCGAGAAGATCATCGTGGTCGCGCCCACGACCGCGGTGCCGATCAGCACCGGCTTGGAACTGGCTTTGAAGGTATTGCCGGCGCCGTCGTTGGCTTCCAGCAGATGCTTGGCGCGGTCGAAGTTTGCGTCGATGTTGAACTCCCGCTTGAGCTCGCTCTTGACGTTCGGAACATCCTCGATGAGGGAAAGCTCATAGACCGACTGCGCGTTATCCGTCACCGGACCGTAAGAGTCAACCGCGATAGTCACCGGCCCCATGCCTAAGAACCCGAAAGCCACCAGGCCGAAGGCGAAAACCGGCGCGGCAATCATCAGGATCGCCAGCCCCTGGGTGCTGACCAGGTAGGCGATCCCCATCAGGATGACCATGGTTCCGCCCAGCCAGTAAGCGGAGAAATTGCCAGCCACGAGTCCGGAGAGAATGCCCAAGGAGGCGCCACCCTCTCTGGCGGAGGTGACAATCTCCCTCACGTGGCGCGATTCCACCGAGGTAAACACCTTCACCAGTTCGGGAATCACCGCGCCCGCCAGGGTGCCGCAGGAGATGATCGAGGCCAGCTTCCACCACAACGTGCCGTCGCCGGCCAGCGTGGGGACGATCAGGTAAGAGACCAGATAAGTCAAGGCGATGGAGATGAGCGATGTAATCCAGACCAGCGAGGTCAGGGGAGTCTCGAAGTTCATTTCATCGGCGTTGCCGTACTTGGCGCGGGCGATGGCTTCATTCAGGAAATACGCGCCGGAGCTGGACACCAGCATCATGATGCGCATGACGAAGATCCACACCAGAAGCTGGACTTGGATCTCCGGATTCCTGACGGCGAGCAGAATGAAGGTGATCAGCGCCACGCCGGTGACGCCGTAGGTCTCGAAACCGTCGGCGCTCGGTCCAACGGAGTCGCCTGCGTTGTCACCCGTGCAGTCGGCAATCACGCCCGGGTTGCGGGCGTCGTCTTCCTTGATCTTGAAGACGATTTTCATCAGGTCGGAGCCGATGTCGGCGATCTTGGTGAAGATTCCGCCGGCGATTCTCAGGGCCGCCGCGCCCAGCGATTCGCCGATGGCGAAGCCGATGAAGCAGGGACCGGCGTAATCGCCCGGAATAAACAGCAGAATGAAGAGCATGATCAGCAGCTCGACGCTGATCAGCATCATGCCGATGCTCATGCCGGCGCGCAGGGGAATGTTGTAAATGGGATAGGGCTTGCCGCGCAATCCGGCAAAAGCGGTGCGCGAGTTGGCAAAGGTGTTGACCCGGATCCCAAACCACGCCACGCCGTAGCTGCCGCCAATGCCGACCAGGCTGAACAGCAGAATAATGGGCAACGTCACCCCGATGGGCTTATCCGGCACCGGAGACAGCCAGCCGAAATATAAGGCGATGATGACAGCTATGAATGCCCACAGGAGCAGAATGAATTTCCCCTGGGTAATGAGATAGGTCTTGCAGGTCTCATAGATCAGCTCGGAGATTTCGCGCATGGCGCGGTGGACCGGCAGGTTTTTGAGCTGCATGTAAATGACCATGCCGAACAGCAGTCCAAAGACGCAGAATAGCAGGCCGATCATCAGCAGGTTGTGCCCGCTCATTCCCAGGAACTGCACGGTCGATAGATCGGGAAGCTTCAGGCTGGCTTCGCCGCCCGCTTCCTTATGCTGCGCCAATGCCGAACCGGCGCAGAGAAACAGCATGGCGGCAGCCGCGCTGACCCGTCGTGCCATGCCGGAAGAAAAAACTGCCAAGCGGGCCCGCGGGCTAAGCAATACCAAGCAAGCACCGGCGAGGCCCAGAGTGAGCCAAATCTGCATAAATCCTCCGAAGATCGTGAACTGTGGCGGATTTTCGGTTGTGGCGAAGCCGAACCGCGCCAAAATTTACCGGAACAAACACCACCACCCCCGCGAATCGGCGGGGCAAGCGGTGGCGAAGGTCACCGGAAACCCGGAACGCGCTTCCACATCAATGAAATAATTGAGGCTTGGCCGCATCGGAACCTGCACAGGCCAACTAGGCGGCTGCACACGAAGACGAGCACTTTATAACACGAGCAGCAGCCCGGGTCAACGGTTGTTCCACTCTGAATTTAGATTCGATTCGCGGCCTGCCAGTTGCAGCCTAATCCTGTGAGCCCGCTCCGGTTACACCCGCTTCAGCACGGCGGAAGGGCCGCCGGAGGGTTCTTCCCCGCTATTTGCCGGTGTAGCTGACCCGCCAAATGGACCTTGAGCCGTCGTCGGAGACGAACAGCGAGCCATCTTTGCCCACCGCCACTCCCACCGGGCGCCCCCAGACCTCTCCTTTGGGCGTGACAAAGCCGGTCAGGAAGTCCTGGTATTCGGCCCTGGCCCGGCCGGAGTGGTGCATGGGCACGCGGATGACCTCGTAGCCTGTGCGCACGCTGCGGTTCCAGGAGCCGTGCTCGGCGGCAAAGATGTCGCCGCGAAACTCTTCCGGGAACTGCCGCCCGTCGTAGAAGGTCATCTCCAGGGAAGCGTCGTGCGGCTGGATCAGCACGTCGGGGGTGATCACTTTGGACTGCAATTCCGGATGCTTGCCCTTATGTCGCGGGTCCTGGTGGCCGCCCATGTACCACCAGGGCCAGCCGTAGAAGCCGCCCCCGGTGACGTGGGTGATGTAGTCGGGAACCAGGTTGTCGCCCAGCCCGTCGCGCTCGTTGGTGGAGCACCAGAGTTCGCCGCTGGCGGGATCAACCGCGATGCCGACGGCGTTGCGGATTCCCCAGGCATAGACGCGCTGGCCGGAGCCGTCGGGGTTGAATTCGAGAATGTCGGCGCGATGGAATTCGCTGGGATTGCCATCGCTGTCGTCGTCGTTGGAGCGCGACCCGACCGAGACGAACATTTTGCTGCCGTCTTTGGAGAACGCGATGTCGCGCGTCCAGTGACCGCCGCCGCGCAGCAGCCCCCCGCCGGGAATCTCCTTCACCACCGTTTCCTCCGGGCCGCGGGCTTTCAGGTCTCCGCTCTGGTAGGGGAAACGGACCACCGAATCGGTATTGGCGACATAGACCCACTTCGGAGCAGAACCCAGGGGATAGAAGGCAATCCCGAAGGGCCGCCGCAG
>JBEKQR010000139.1:0-9680 GCA_049519515.1 Candidatus Korobacteraceae bacterium | reverse complement strand
TTTTTGAAAGCTTGGAACTCTCTTACGTGGTTGAGCCGGCCGTCTGCGCTGGCGGCAGATCGCGCAGGAAGAAGACCACGATCAGGGCGGCGAGCAGCAGCACACTGACGGCGCCCACCACCCCGGGCCATCCGTAGGCGCTCCAGAAGGTGCCGGAATAGGTTCCGACAATGCCGGAGCCCATGTAGTAGGAAAAAAGATAGAACGACGAGGCCACAGCCTTGGCCCGTTTGGCGCGAAAACCGACCCAGGCGCTCACCACCGCATGCGCGGCGTAGAAGCCGAAGGTCATGGCGGTCAATCCGGCCAGTATCGCCCACGAAGGACTTGCCAGCGTGCTGGCTACTCCGACGGCCATCAGCAGGACCATCGCCATCAGCACCAGGCGGCGGCCACGGCGCACCGCCAGGTCTCCGGCCCAGGCGGAGCTGAACATTCCTACCGCGTAGATCGTGAACAGAAGGCCGACGGTGGTTTGCGAGAAATTGTACGGCGGCGCCATCAGCCGGAAGCCGAGATAGTTGTAGATCGAGACGAAGGTCCCCATCAGCAGGAAGCCCATCGAGAACAGCAGCGGCAATCCAGGGTCCTGGAAATGGCCGAGCAGAGACAGCTTGAGCTCCGCCAGATCTGGGGAGCGCGGCTTGAAATGGCGCGAGGGCGGCAGCAGCAGGAGGAACAGGGCGCTGCCGAAAAGGCCCAGTCCCCCGATAATGCCGATAGCCCAGCGCCAGTTGAGCAGGTCCGTAAGCAAGCCGGTGAGCAGCCGGCCGCTCATGCCGCCGAAGGCGTTACCGGCAATGTACAGCCCCATGGCCAGACCGCCGGAACGTGGATCGATCTCTTCGCCGACGTAGGCCATGGCCACGGCCGGAACGCCGCAGATGGCCAGCCCGGTAAGCACGCGCGTGGCCAGCAGCAGGTGCCAGTTCGGGGCGAAGGCGGTGGCGACGGTCAGGCTGGCCGAGATCAGCAGCGAGGTCGCCATCAGCGCTTTGCGGTGAAGCATCTCCGAGGCCAGGCCGGAGAAGAGCATGCCCACCGCCAGCAGTCCGGTGGTGACCGAGAGCGAGAGGCTGCTCTGCGCCGGGCTGACGTGAAATACCGACGCCAGCAACGGCATCAGCGGCTGCACGCAATAGATAAGGGCGAAGGTACAGAAGGCAGCCGTCATCAGGGCGATATTGACCCGCCAGAACTCCCGCGTGCCCGCCTCGATGTACTTGGCCGGCGCGGCGGTTTCCGCGGCTGCCTCCTCTCGTGCTGCGAGCTCGGGATCGCGGAGCGGCACAGCCAGTTGAATCGGATCGGAGTTCCCGAAACTGTCCGCCGAAGGTTGAGGTTTATCCATTGCCACGGTTTGATGCCGTCAAAAGTTCGAGAATAGCCGCCCGGAGAGTGAAAAGCAAAGGCCGGCAGCGTACAATCCTTCTTCATTGGGCCATACCCGCAGTAGCCCACTCTTCTACTAGGAGGCTTTCACCATGAAAAACGTCCTCGCGCGTTTCTTCCGTTCCTCTGCAAGGCGCCTGATCGCAGTAGCGGTTCTCAGCCTGACCGCCCTGTTGGCGCAAGCGCAAATCGGCCCTCCCAAGTATCGTGTCGACGCGAACTGGCCGAAGGAGCTGCCCAACAACTGGATCATTGGCCAGGTGGGCGGGTTGACCGTTGACAGTCACAATCATATCTGGGTATATCAGCGCCCTCGCAGTTGCACGGCGGATGAGCTGGGCGCCGTCCAGACTCCTCCCCGCTCCATGTGCTGCGTGGCTGCGCCCTCGGTGCTGGAGTTCGACCAGGCCGGCAAGCTGCTGCAGCACTGGGGAGGACCGGGCTTCGTCAAGGACTGGTTTGAGAATGAGCACGGCATTCGCGTGGACAGCGCCGGCCACGTGTGGCTGGGCGGCAACGGCGACAGCGATCGTCACATTATGAAGTTCTCAAACGATGGCAAGCAGCTGCTGCTGGAGATCGGCCATCCCTCGAAGGCGCCCGAGAACAACCAGGACACCAGCATTCTTGGCCGACCCGCCGGCATCGAGCTGGACGAGGCGGCGCACGAGGTCTACATTGCCGACGGCTACATGAACAAGCGCATCGTGGTCTACGACTCGGAGACCGGCCAGTTCAAGCGCGGCTGGGGCGCGTATGGCATTCCGCTGAGCGAGATCGACAACACCTATCCCGTGCCGGCCTACAAGCCCTCGGACCCGCATTCCAAGCAGTTCCGCAATCCCACGCATTGCGTGCACATCAGCAGGGACAATCTGGTCTATGTCTGCGACCGCCAGAACGACCGGGTGCAGGTGTTCCAGAAAGACGGGCACTTCGTCAAGGAGTTCTACCTTCGCCCGGAAACGCTGGGCAGCGGCTCAGACTGGGACATGGCTTTCTCCACCGACAAAGCGCAAAGCTATCTGCTGATCGCCGATGGGACGAACAACGTGATCTGGACCGTAAAGCGCAGCGACGGCGCCGTGGTTGGCACCACCGGCCACGCCGGACGCAACGCCGGCCAGTTTCATTGGGTCCACCAGATCGGCTCCGACTCGCAAGGCAACCTCTACACCGGCGAAGTCGATACCAGCAAGCGGGTGCAGAAATTCAGGCTGATCCTGAAGAAGGAGTAGGACGCGAGAGCAAACAGTTTCAAGGTTTTAATTTTTCAAGGATTGCGAGTCTCGAAGATGTTTTATAACCGGATCTTTGAAAGGGCATGGCTTTAGCCCCTGAGGGAATTGGTTTTCCTCTGTGGTTGGGGTCATGAAACAGGTCCTCGCTTCAACGAAACTCTGAAACCTTGAAACTTTGAAACCTTTGAAGACGGCAACGGCTGCACTTCATGGCCATGCGTTGCCTCCCACCGCGCCCATCACGGAAGGCGCATTGCCCGATCTGTTAAGCTGCGGGCAATGCACCTTTTGCTTGCAGCTCTGGCATGGGTCTTCACGGCCCTGGCGTTGTGCGGCCTCGGCTACCAATTCCTGGTAATGGCCGGGATTGCCAAGTTTCGCCGGCTGCGGCGGCGACAGCCTGCGGCCATGCTCATGCCGCCGATCTCCATTCTGAAGCCGCTGCGGGGAAGCGATCCGCTGATGTACGAGGCTTTCCGCAGCCACTGCCTGCAGGATTATCCCGCGTTCGAGCTGATCTTCGGCGTGGCCGATGAAAGCGATCCCGCCGCGGCCGAGGTGCGGCGGCTGCAGAGGGAGTTTCCGGCGCAGCCGGTAAAGCTGATCGTCTGCCCGCAGACGCTGGGGACCAACCGCAAAGTCAGCACGCTGGTGCAACTGCTGCCCAGCGCCCGGCATGAGCTGATCCTGGTGAACGACAGCGACATCCTGGTCCCACCCGACTACTTGCGCAAGATCGCCGCCGGCTTTGCCAATGGACGCGCCGGGTTGGTCACGGCGCTCTATCGCGCACTCCCGGGTCCGACCCTGGCCTCGCGCCTGGAGGCGCTGACCATCAGCACGGATTTTGCCGGCAGCGTTCTGGCCGCATGGGCCGTGGAGCGCAAGCTGAACTTCGGCCTGGGCTCGACCCTGGCGGTGCGGCGGCAGGCCTTGGAGGCCATCGGCGGGTGGGTTCCTCTGCTGGACTACCTGGCGGACGACTACGAAGTGGGCAATCGCATGGCGCGCGCCGGCTTCGAGGTGGCGCTTTCCACCGTGGTGGTGGAAACGGCGCTGCCGGGCGCTAGCTTTCGGGAAATGTTTCAGCACCAGTTGCGCTGGGCAAGAACCATCCGCGACCGCCGCCTCCGCGGCTACATTGGCCTGGGCATAAGCCACGCCGTTCCCTGGGCGCTTTTGGCCTGCCTATGCGCGGGATTCGCCCCCTGGAGCTTGGGGCTGCTGGCGGGGGTGGCTTTGCTTCGCTTGGTGGTGGCGGCGCTTTGCAAAAACGTGCTGCATGACGACCTGGCGGACCTGTGGCTGCTGCCGCTGCGAGACCTGGCCGCCCTGCTGGTCTGGATAGTGTGCTTTGCCGGAGAGACAGTCGAGTGGCGAGGCGAAACCTTCCGCTTGCGGCATGGCAAACTGGAGAAGATTTGAGTTCGCCTGCCGAGCCGGGGCGGCTGGGCCTACGCTAAAGCAGTTTCAGAGATGTATCCGATCAAAAAATCGCTTTAGCGCGGGCTCTGATTGCGGGTGGAGTCCCCGGCGCAGGCTGCCTTTGTCTTCGCAGGGTTGACGGTGGCTTGAGCGTCCTCCCCGGTGACCGTTTGCGGTTGCGAAAGCTCAGCCGGCACAGCCGCGGACGGTTGTGGCACAAACACCATGCCGCCACCGGGAAGCAGGCGATAGCATCGCTGCCGCCAGACGACGGTGGACCCCACGTAACTGGCGATCCAGAAACAGAAGCCCATCAGGTCGCGTACGGGATAGAGCCAGCAATCGCGCAGCGAGAGGCGGTCGCGGACCACTCCCCAGCCTGCCGTGATCGACATGACCAGGCGGTTGAGCACCGCCCCGCCAAACAGGCAGAGGCCGAGTATTTCATGGCCGGAGGCGAGCCCGGCAAACAGTCCCAGCAATCCAAAGGGGACGGCAAAGGTCAGAGCGGTTCCCAGGTGGCCCTTGGGACGGGAAAAGCGCGTGCTCTTCATCCAGCGCACCTGGTGGGCGACGGAGTCCCGGAAGCGGCGACTGAGCGCGAAGTGGTCGATCACATGAGACGAGAGCACCACCCTGCGCCCCGATTCGAACACTCGCTCGCCCAGCACGTAGTCGTCGGCGTGATAGTTGGCCAGCGCGCCAATGCCGCCAACCGCCTCCAGCACCTGGCGGCGCAGCGCCATGGTCGGCCCCAGGGCGAACCGCATCCCCTCGAGCAGGTTCGCCACGATTACACCGGAGGTCATCTCTACCGACATGCCTATGGCCTCCAGGCGCGACCAGATGCCGGATGCCGGCACTCCGCGGTAAAGGCAGGTGACCAACCCGACCTGTTCGTCGGCCAACGGGCGGACCACCTCTGTTATGTAGTTGGCCCGGACGCAAACATCGCTGTCGCTGATCACCAAGTAGTCGTAGCTGGCGACGGAAACCATCTTCTCCAGCGAGCACACCTTGGCGTTGGGCCGGTCGGGTTCGCCCGCAAAGACAAATTTGACGGGAACCTGGGGATAACGCGCCTGCAGCGCTCGCGCTACGGCAATGGCCGGATCTTGCGCGTTATGTGTGCCGAAGACGATCTCGAAGCGCGGGTAGTCCTGCGCGAAGAAGCTCTCCAGATTGGCTTCCAGGCGCGGTTCCAGGCCGCACAGCGGCTTCAGCAACGAAACCGGCGGCGGGTCCGCCATTTCCTGGGAGTTATGCCGCGGCCGGCGAAAACGTATGGCCGCCACCACAATCAGGGCAAGGAAGGCCGTACAACAGGCAAGCCCCGCAACCGCACAAAAGAGGAAAAAGCCGTAAAGCGCTGCCATCATAGGGACCCAACGATTCTATGGCCATGGGCCGCCCGGAGTAAATAACCGCGTGATTGGAGCGCAAATGGAAGTTGGGGAGCCGCCTTCACTGGAGCCGGTAACGCTCGTTGATGATCCGCTGAAATCTGGGACGATAGATCAAGTCGAAGGCAAGTTCCTTGCCGGGGAACATGGCCAGCGCCGCCCGGCGCGCACCCGCGGCCATCTCGGTGGCCTCCTCCAGGCTCATGTTCGGGTCCTGGCTGATGACCGAGAGGGTCATGTTCATCAGAAACTGCAGCCTTCTGATGCGTTTTGCCTCTTCGGCCAGCTCCGCCTGCTTGGCCTTATCGTGATTCTCCGGCACGTGCTGCGACAATCCCATGACTGCTCCCCTGCTCTGTTCACCCCTGAAAGCCAGCTTCGCGGGCTGGCCGCGTAAATGATCTCTCGAAAATCGCTCCGTTATTGGATGACCGCCAGCAGTTTCGACGTTGCGCCGAAGCTGCAGCTCACCAGGCGCACCGTGGCCGGTACCGAAGACGGCTTTCTTCTCTGTCCAGCTCGCCACCTGTTTGCGAGGGCATTACGACATTGAAGGCTGTACTAGGATATACTCGCGCGTCGGGGGTTGGGGGCGTTTCATGTTTCCCGTTTCACGAATGCCGAGCGGCAGGGGACTCGTGAAACGGGAAACGGGAAACGAGAAACGTCTAGGAGGAAGCATGGCTCTTGACGCGAATGATTCGGGACTGGTGACCGTCTTTGACAGCGAGCGCGAAACCGAAGCGCTGGTAGTGAAGGGGCTGCTCGAATCGGCGGGAATTGAAGCGCTGGTCGCTTCGCTGGACTCTCCCCAGGATGTTTTCCCGGGAGTCGGCGGCGTGGTGGTGCAGGTTGCCCCCGAGCAGGCCGGCGAGGCCCGGGCGATCATTGCCGACTACCGCGCGCATCCGGTCGAGGACTCGGAGACGGCGGAAGGAGGCTCATCGGCGTAGCCGTTTCACGTTGCGCGTTTCACGTTTCAGCGTTACTCCACTACTCCTGCCAGCGCCAGCACTGTCAGCAGTATGCGCTTGAGAGCCAGGTTTCGCTCACGCGGAATGAACCACTCCTGCAGGGTGTGCGCCCGGGCGCCCAGCCCGCCGGCTCCGAGGGCCAGGGCCGGTATTCCCAAAGAAAGCGGGATATTGGCGTCGGTGGATGCGCAGTGCACATGCGCCTTGATTCCCAGTTGCGCATCCACCATGCGCAGGACCTCCAGAATGGTCGAGCCCTCCGGCAACTCTGCCGCCGGGCGGTTGCCAATGACGCGGACGTGGGCCTCCAGGTCGGCGGAGCGTTCGGCGGCGCTCATCACTTTCTCCACCGCCGCCCGCAGTTGCTCTTCTACGGCGGCAATGTTCCGGGGATCGGGTGAGCGCACATCCACCCGCATGATGGCCGTTTGCGGAATGGCATTGACCGAGGTGCCGCCCTTGATGGTGCCCACGTTGAGGGTGGTGCGGGGATTCTGCGGCAGGGCAATCCGGCTGAAGAGGTCGATCATGCGGGCAAGCAGCACGATCGGATTGGGCAGGCCGAAGTCGCTCCAGGAATGCCCTCCCGGACCGCTGATTGCGATCTCGAAGCGGCGGCTGCCCAGCGCCTGGGTGACGATGGTGTCGGTTCCGGCGCCATCCAGCGCCAGCAGGGAAGCGATTTGCCCCTGCCAGCGCGGATCGTCAAAGAAGTGGCGCATGCCGCGCAGGTCTCCCTCGCCCTCCTCGCCTACGTTGGCCAGCAGCAGCAGCGGAAGGCGCGAGCGAAGCTTGGCGGCCCGCACCCCCCCGGCGATGGCAAGCAGCGCGACCAACCCCGCACTGTTGTCGGCCACCCCCGGGCCGATCAGGCGGTTGCCGTCGCGGCGGACTTCGATCTGAATCTCGGTAAAAACCGTGTCAAGATGCGCGGAGAGAACCAGGAACGGGCCCGCCTCCAACCCTGGAATGTGCCCGACCACGTTTCCTATGGCATCGAGGTGCGCCTGGAGCAGGCCAAAATCCGAGAACCTCTGTAACATCCACGCCGAGCGTTGTTGCTCCTGGAATGGAGGCGCGGGGATCGCCGTCACTTCCATTTGCAGGTCCGCTAGTTGGCGCTCGTGCGCGGCAAACCATTCGAAAGCCTCGTGGACGCACTTCAACCCCGCCAGACGGGCGATATCCTTCCGGACCGGCGTAGGCGAGGATGGGGAGATCAGATTGGGCTCGCGATCCATAGAGCTCGGCCGGCGCCTCCCGTTGTGAATAGTACACGAAGCGGCATTTCTCAGCCTTCGCAAAAAGGTGCCGGTGGGCGGTACGCCCCAGCTTCTTTTCAGTTGTGCGGGGCCGGTGGGGCAGCCGCGTTTCCGGCTTGCCCAGCCCCTTTCTCATCGAAGATCGAACTTGGGGCTGGTTGGCCGAGCCTGAGCGGAATCAACTGCTCCTGTATGGCCAGCGTCTCCCCGGTCTTACGTTTTGCCCACTGCTGGTCGAAGAAGGCGAGCAGTGCGTTGCGCAAGGGCCGGTCCACGCTGGCATAGTTTTGACGGCTGAGCCTGCCGAGCAAACGGGCGTAGCTCGCGTCCGCCAGCGAGTACTCTCCCGCGGCGGTCGGGTTGCCGGTATCCAGGTCCATGTCGGGCAAGGCAAGATTTCTGGAGCGCAGCTCGCCGAGCAGTTTGCGATAGTAGTCGACGGTCGCGTTTACGCTCTTGAAGTACATGTCTTCGGTTCCGGGAGTCGGGTCTTTGTAAGCAAGACCCCGCAAGGGGCCAACTTTGGGAATGAAGCGCACCAGGAAGGCCACCACTCGCGCCCCGAGACCGGGCTTGTCGCTCTGGTATTCCGTTCCCCACTCTTTGCGATAGTCCGCGCGGGAGAGGTTATAGAGGAACTTGCGCCGCGAGAAGTCGTGGTATTCCGCCATGATCTGGCGCTTGCGGATGATCAGGGCCACGCGGGTCATGGCCGGAATGATCTTGCTTACCGAGTGGCGGTAGGTACTGATGGAAAGATTCTCATGCTCCAGCACGCTGTCGATGCGGATGCGATAGGTGTCGAAGAAGGCGCGCTCAAGAACAGGCCTGGCCACCTGAAAGCCGATGAAATCGTGGTAACTTTGCGGCGCGTAGCGATGGCGGGCGACCTGGAGCACGTCGAAGCCGAACTCGGTTTTCAGGTGCTCCGTTTTTCCCTCCGCGTAGGTGACAACTGGTCCGTATTTCTTGCGCAGCTTCGGGTACTCGATGGGGACGGCGCGGTTCACGGCCCAATGCCCGGTGATGTCGGAGGCGTAGTGCGCCAGGGCGCCGAGCGCGAAGGCAAATTCGTTCAGGTTGCTGGATTCGGCCACCAGGTTTTCGACCAGCGCCCCGGTGCGAACGTAGTGCAACAGGTCGCTGAAGAAATCGTTGCCGAACGGATAATAGCCAAGATCCTGGATCACGGCGCCGCCATAGGCGTAGGCGTGGGCCTGCTGCAGTTGCTGTTCCGAGGCTCCGGGAAAACGCTCCAGCAGCAGCGGGCGAATCTGCTGGTTCCACAGCAGGTCAATGACCTCCTCGTGGGTGAGGACGGAATAGGCCGCACTGGTGGCGCTGAGGCAAAACAGAAGCGCGCCCAGGCAGCAGAGTCGAAAGCAGGATTTAGCCACAGAACTTTGCACCCGCCGATGACGTCGTAGAGGGTGAGTTGCCCGGCGGTAACGTCGAGTTGCATGCGACGTAGCGCCGGCCTCCAGGCCGGCGTCCCCAGCAAGCCTGCTTTTGACTTGCTGGGGTGGAAGACCGGCTGTAGGTGCGGACGTCTCGTGCGCACCATGAGATACGGCGGGCGTAAACGCCCACCGGACAGCCGGACTGGAGACCAGCGCTACAATTTACAGCTTCTGCACGCGCTGCACTTCGTGCACGCCCGGGATTTTGCGCAGGCCGGTGATGATGCGGTTCAGGTGGGTGACGTCGGTGATATCGAGCACCAGGTCGATGAGGGCGTTCTGGTTATGGTCCTCGGCCGAGCCCGCCTCGATGTGGCGGATATTGGTATCGGCATCGCCGATCACGGCCGTTACCTGCTTGAGGATGCCCGCCCGGTCGTCGCTGGTGATGGTCAGCTTCACCGGATAGGAGGGCAGGCTGCCGGCAAGGCGCGGCTCCTTGGCCGACCACTCGACGGCGATGCGCCGCTCCGGCTCGTACATGAGGTTCTCGACGTTTGGGCAATGTCTGGAGTGCACGGCG
>JBEKQR010000138.1:0-14914 GCA_049519515.1 Candidatus Korobacteraceae bacterium | reverse complement strand
CTCAGCGGGGCCGGCTGTAGGTGCGGACGTCTCGTACGCACCCTGCGGATACGGCGGGCGTGGACGCCCCCCGGACAGCCGGTCTGGAGACCAGCGCTACATTTCATGATCGTGGGTGGGCCGCAGTCCCAAGGCCTGACGACAGAACACCGCCTTATTTCAACTGCTTGCGCCAGTCGAGTTCGTCTACGAACTGGCGCGATTCGCGCCAGCCGCTGCGCACCTTGACGAAGAGTTCGAGGAAGACCTTCTTGTTCAGCAGGCGCTCGATCTCCCGGCGGGCACGCGTGCCGATCTGTTTCAGCATCGAGCCTTGCCTGCCGACGACGATTGCCTTCTGTCCTTCGCGTTCGACATAGATGACGGCGCCGATCTCCGTCAGCTTGGGGCCCTCTTCAAAGCGCTCGACGAGCACGCTGCTGGCATACGGGATTTCCTGGCGAGTCAGCAGCAGCACCTGCTCGCGAATGAACTCGGCGGCCACGAAGCGCTCGGGCTGGTCCGTAAGCTGATCGGGCGGGAAGTAGCGCGGCCCCTCCGGCAGGGCCTCGACCACCTTGCCGAGCAGCAGTTCCAGCCCGTCCCGCTTGGCGGCGGAGATCGGTATGATCTCGGCGAAATCGTGCAGCCGCGAATAGTGTTCGATGAGCGGCAGCAGCCTGCCCTTTTCAACCAGGTCGATCTTGTTCAGCAGCAGAAAGGTTTTCAGCTTGCTGCGGCGCGCCAGCTCGATGGCGAACTGCTCGCCGGCGCCGGCGCGCTGATGGTTGGCGCGTGGCGAAGGCGCAAGGGGTTTGTGCGAGGCGTCCAGTATCAGCAGCAGCAGGTCGCAGCCCTCCAGGGCGTTGTGGACCTCCTGCATCATGCGCTGGTTGAGGGCGTCAACCGGCTTATGAATGCCGGGGGTATCGACCAAGACGATCTGGCCCGCATGGCGGCGTCCACGGCGGGCAACGTTGACTATTCCGGAGATGCGGTTGCGCGTGGTCTGCGGCTTGGGAGTAACGATGGCCAGCTTTTCGCCTACCAGGGCGTTCAGCAGGGTGGACTTGCCCGCATTGGGCGGCCCGATGATGGAAACGAAGCCTGAGCGCATTGTTTCCTGATCTTAGCATTCGGAGGGAGGAGGAGAGTTTCAAGTTTCAAGTTTCAAGTTTCAAAGTTTCAAGGTTTCAAGATTTCAAGGAGTGCACGTTTCGCAAGAAATTCGATCACGCTTACGAAGGATCGGAAGCTCATTCTGAAACTTTGAAACCTTCTTTGGTAACCTTCTAACCCCTAACCCCTAATCCCTAGCCCCTAATCGACCGTGTCGAAAAGCTGCGTGTAGTGAGCGAACATGGCCGCCGGCGAGCATTTCTCGGGGTAGCCGCGGCCGCACCAATGTTTGTAGTGCCAGCCGGATGTTCCGATCCTCACCTCGGCAGCCATTTAAACGGTATTCAGTCCGCCGCACTCCGGCGCGTGGACTCTGCCACGTCGAATATCTTGCTGGCCGCCAGCACGGTATTGGCATGGATTGTGACCGTGTCGTTGAGGTCCTCGGCATAGCCGCCGGCGCAGGTCGTCATGATGGGGATGCCCCAGTCGCAGGCGAAACCCAGGACCATCTCATCGCGCCGGCGAAGCCCTTGCAGGGTAAGGCCGAGTCCGCCGAGCTGATCGCGGGCGTAAGGATCGGCGCCGGCCACATAGGAGATAAGCTCCGGGTCGAACAGCTTGCGCGCGGAATTGAGGGCCTTGTCCAGCCAGTGCAGGTACTCGCTGTCGGTGGCGCCATCGGGCAGGTTGATGTCGATGGAAGAGGGCGGCTTCCAGGTGGGGTAGTTGTTCAACTGGTGCAGTGAGATGGTAAAGACATCGCCGTAGTGGTTCTGCAACATGGCGGGAGCGCGATGGTGCGGGGCGGTGATCTCCGCCGACCAGGCGTCGGGAGCCGGAAAGGGCTCCGCGTGTTTGCCAAAAATGGCCGCCGTCCCGTTGCCCTGGTGGACGTCGCAGTCCACGACCATGGCGCGGGTGATCTTTCCCTGTTGCTGCATCTTGCGAATGGCGATGGCGATATCGTTGATTACGCAGAAGCCCTCGCCGTGGTCGGGAAAGGCGTGATGGAAGCCGCCTCCCAGATGCAGGCAGACGCCGTCGCGCAGCGCCAGCTCCGCCGCCCGTATGGAGCCGCCGGCCATCAGCCAGAAGGCGTCAATCAGCGCCTTGCTGTACGGCACCTCCAGTTCGAGCTCCTCCCGGACGGAGAGGGTTCCGGTCGTCAGCTTGCGCACCCAGCCGGCGGTGTGGACGAGCTGAACGTCCCGGTCGGAGGCGGGCTGCGGCTCGACAAAGTCACGGGCCTCGGCGGCCCCGGTTTCGAGCAGACGCTTCCGCACCAGGCGATACTTCTGGGCCGGAAAGACATGGTGCCCGATGGGTAACTCGTACCCGTCGCTGTAAACCAATTTGAAAGGCAACATATAAGATTGCCCGAACGAGCGCGACCAGCGCTCCTCGGAAAGTCCGCGAACAGCCCCCGGCAAGGAGCAATATCAGCGCTCGCCGGGAATCTTGCCGGAACTTACCACCCCATGCCTACCATTGTGGGGAAAAGAACTCGGAAACGCAACTGTTAATGTAACCGTTGGTTAATACCAATAGCAGTTTTGCTTAAAAAAGCAATCCTCCAGGAGCCTCATTATGAGCAGAGCGGCATGGATCACGGTAACAGTTTGCGGCGTGACGCTGGCAGCGGCAACCTACGCCCTCGGCGGTTTCCGCCATGGCGGGCCAATGGCGCCGGCGCCGGGCGGGATACGGTTCGAAAGGCTGGCCGTCCGCCTGCAACTGACACCTGAACAGGAGTCCCAGATCAAGGCCAAGCTCCAGCAGGCCCGCGGTGCGGCCAAGCCGGAGATCGATTCCTTGCGCAGCGCGCGCGTCACGCTGGCCAAGCAGATATTTACCGACCAGCCGAACCAGGCCGAAATCCAGAAGACCAGCGACCAGCTCAAGCAGCAACTCTCAGCCGTAATCGACCAGTACGTGAAGGCCGGCCTCGATATCAACTCCTCGCTCAAGCCCGAACAGCGCACCGAGGTGCAGAAGATCATCAGCGAGCGCCAGCAACTGGCGGCACGGCGCCGGGCCGGATGGGAACAGCGCCGCTTGCACCACCAGGAGGGCGGCCAACCGGAAAACCGGCAGCCGGCTCCGAAGTAGAGGAAACTCCGGCAAAAACAACAGATCGAGTTTTTCGCAGCCTGTTAATGGAACTTTCCGCGCTTCCAGCCAAACTCTCCAGCCGCATGCCCTTCCAACGGGTTAGGGAATAAAACGGCTGCTCTCAGGGCTTTGCCCGCAGCAAGGTGCCTGGGAAAATGAGAAAATAGAGCCAGCTCATCCATTGGAGAAGCGGGCATTTCCACCCCATCAAACAAAGCAGCAGAGTTTGAAGGGGGAATGCGGGGTGTCATTTGGCAGTTGGCGCAACCCCGGCAGAGATGCGGTGTTTACTCTTACAGGAATTTCTTGTCTCTAAACCCGGGTACCGGCGATAAAATTTACAAGCTCGCATGGCGAAACGAGATTTTCCATCCCTGAACACGCTCCTGCCCCCGGATTGGGAGGAGACCCGGGGAACAGGCGCGACCAGCACGCCTTCCGGGCTTCCACCCCAGCCAACGCCACTGCGGCGCTTGGCGGGGACCCCGGAGGATGCGCCTCCGCCGCAAACGAGCTTTGAGGAGATTGCCGGGTTCGTTCCGGCTCCGCCGCCAGGGGAGGACTCGCATGGCGAATTCAACCCGGTCCTGCTGACCCAGCTCCGGGACGAGCTGGCGCGTTCGCGGCTGCGGGAGGCCTTCTGGATTTCGCTGGTCGGGCACTTGCTGGCGGCCATTCTGCTGGCGCTTTCTCCCAAATGGATGCCGGTTTTTAGTCCGCTGCCGCTGCGCACCGCCGAGCAGATGATCCGGGACAAGGATTTCACCTACCTGGAGATGCCGCCAGATAGCCAGCGCCAGCCAGTGAAGGCGCCGGATACGAAGTATCTGTCGGACAAGAACCGCATTGCGCACTCGAAGGTGCCGCAGCCGGATCGCAAGCTGCTGGATTACTTGCGCCAGAACCGGCCAGGCCCGCCCGGGCCCATTCTGCCGTCAACAGCTCAGCCGCTTCGAGCGCCGGATGCTCCCAGCACCGTAGCCAGCAAGGAACAGTCGAGCAACAGTCCGCAGTTTATCGCCCCAACCCCGCCGAGACCGGAGTCGAAGCCCGATCTGAGCGCCCTGGCGAATCCCCTTTCCCCCGGCTCCAGCATTGCGCAGGCAGCGCGCAACAGCATCCGCACGGGGCAGTCGGCCGGTGGCGGCGGCAATTATGGGCGTCCCTTGAGCGGCGAGACCCACATGGGCAGCGGAATCGACGTGATGAGCGACACCATGGGCGTCGACTTCGGACCCTACCTCTCACGCGTGCTGGCAGTGGTGCGCATGAACTGGTATAACCTGATTCCCGACGAGGCGCGGCTGCCGATGCGCAAGCGGGGCAAAGTTGCCATCGAGTTCGTGATCTTGCCCGACGGCAAGATCGCGGGAATGCGGCTCGCCGGCCAGTCGGGCGACATCGCCCTGGACCGCGCCGCCTGGGGAGGAATCAGCGCTTCCAACCCCTTTTCACCGCTGCCATCGGAGTTTCACGGACCCTACCTGGCGCTGCGCTTTTACTTCTATTACAACCCCGATCCCAGAGATTTGATTGACTAGATTAAAGAAATTCTCGCATGGCCCTCGCCTTGAACCACTTAAGCAGCACTGGGAAGCGGCGAGGGTCGACAAAAGACCCGATCAACACCCGATGGAGCAAGCCATACCGCGCATAGTACACAGCGACCGCGGTCACTTTACTGCGGCAGCCCGCTACACCACCAATACACGACAAGCAATAGTAGCCGAGAAGTTGGTTGAAAATGTCTCTTCGCATCTCAAGGTGCTTGGAGGTCTTAATATCGATCAGGGTCCCATCAATAAACAGGTCTGCGTCTGCGCCGCCGACGAGTTCCGAAGCTGTACCAAACGTCGGGTTTAACACGCAGGTCAATCTAGCCGTGAAATCTTCTGGTCGCACCAATGCGAGGAGGTTACTGAGATCTTCAATCATGGCATCGTTGATCGGTTGCAGATCCAGCAGGCCAATCCGATAGACCAAGTCGAGCTGGGCCTTTCCTTGTGCTGACTCTTCAAATACGAATGATGCTGTTCCCTCGCGCTTTCAACGATGCGCTGCGCACGTTTGAGAGTGGATGCTTTTCCAAGTCCGCTCTTTAGGATTGCTAAACTCTCTTCGGCCACCCAAGAGCTCTTCTTCGCAGAGTGATTCAACTTTTCAACGAAGAAACGTAGGAGATAATCGAAAGCGGTACCGGTCAAGCCATAGTTGGTGGTCAACGGCGGAGCCTTGATCTCCCCTTGAACTTGAAACCAGGGCTTCGTGACATGGAGCCGAAGGTGTTCCTTAACATCCGGTAGCTCCACAAAGCTGGTTAGGCTCATATATCTCACCGGTCCTGGACTGTGTTTGTTGCGGCAGTGTACCTGAACGGCTACTTATACGTAAAGCTCGGGATTTTAGCTGGGATTGGCATTTCGAAGAGCGTGAAACGGGGAAACGGGAAAATACCTACCTGCTCCACACGCGCACGGCGTAGCCGTCTTCTTCAGCCGCCAAACGCAGCGCCCACTCCTCTGCCGGCGGTAACGTAATATTGGGCTTTAGAGTACACGCCAGCAGCAGGCGCGGATTCGTTCGCGGCGCCTGCATGCGCAGCACGGCGTCTCCGTCTTGCAATTCGGCCTGGCAGGTGCGCTCGCCCGCGTTGAGGACCAGTTCCCGCCGCAACCGCAGAAGCGCGCGGTACCACTCGAGCATGTCGTTATGGCCGCCAGCGCTGTCCCAATTCAGCCGCGAGCGCTCGCAGGTTGCCGGGTCCTGCGGATCGGGGACCTCGCGGAAATCGAATTCCTTGAATTCCCGGCGGCGGCCTTCGCTGACTGCCTGCTTGACGATGGGATCGCCGAAGTCGGTGAAAAACTGGAAGGGCGCGCTCTCGTCGAACTCCTGCCCCATGAAGATCAGCGGCGTGTGCGGGGCGAGCAGCAGGAGGGCGGCCATCAGCTTGCGCACGCCGCGCGGCACCAGCGCCGTCAGGCGTTCGCCGCGCGCGCGGTTTCCCACCTGATCGTGGTTCTGGATGCTGATGATGTTGGCGGGCAGAGGAACATCCCTGGCGGAGGCGCCGCGAACGTCTTTCCAGAAAGCAAAAAACTCTCCCTGGAAGACGTATCCCTCGTTCAAGGCCGTGACCAACTGCCGCGGGCTGCCGAAATCCTGGTAATAGCCGGCGCGTTCGCCGGTGAACATGGCATGCAGCGCGTGGTGAAAATCGTCACTCCACATGGCGTCCAAGCCGTAGCCCTGGCGCGCAGGCTCGGCTCCCCGGCGCTCCTGCTTTGCGAGCGCTGGGGTGGTAGGCGGCAGCACGTAGCGGGGATCGTTTTCGTCGGTCTCGGCCATGACGCAGATGGTGCGCCCTAGCTCGCGGCCAAGGGCGTGGGTCTTTTCGGCGATTTCCGCCACGATATGACGCGGCGAGTCGTCGCGTATGGTCTGCACGGCGTCCAGGCGCAGCCCGTCGAGGTGGTATTCGCGCAGCCAGTAGAGCGCATTTTCCACCACGAAGCGGCGCACGCCGGCGCTGCCCTCATCGTCGTAGTTCACCGCCTCGCCCCAGGGCGTTTGATGGCGGGCGGTGAAGTACGGCCCGAACAGGCGCAGGTAGTTGCCCTCGTTGCCCAGATGGTTGTAAACCACGTCGAGAATGGCGGCGAGGCCGCGCCGGTGCGCCTCGTCGACAAAGCGCCGCAGGCCCTCCGGCCCGCCATAGCTGGCCTGCACGGCATAGAGTCCGACGCCGTCATACCCCCAGTTGCGGCGGCCCGGGAAGGCGTTGACCGGCATGAGTTCGACGGCCGTCACGCCGAGATGCCGCAGGTAATCGAGCTTGCGGATGGCGCCTGCAAACGTTCCCTCGGGAGTGAACGTGCCCAGGTGGAGCTCGTAAATCACGTATTCGGAGAATGGCAGGCCGCGCCAGCCGGCGTCGGTCCAGTGAAACAGGGTGGGATCGACGATCTCGGTGGGTCCGTGCACGCCTTCCGGCAGCAGGCGGGAAACGGGATCGGGCACCGCGCGGCCATCGACGACGTAGAAGTAGCGATCTCCGGGCTCGGCCTCGAGCGCCGCTTCCCAAACGCCGCTTTGCGAGCGCCGCATTGGAACGTCTTGCGGCGGGCGATTGCGCCGAAGCAAGCGCAGGGTGATCGCCTGTGGATTGGGAGCCCAGACGCGGAACTCGACGCGACCGGCGTGGGCGCGCCGCACGGTCGCGCCATTCAAAGACATTTCTGATTTTTGATTTTCGATTTTTGATTTCAGATTGAAAGACACCCCGTGGGTTGGACGGCGCGTAATTCTGGCAGGATGTATTTGAATTTAAGATTTCAGATTTTTGATTTCAGATTGAACAAGACGGCATCGCTGCTTCGAAATTCTCGACGGGCTGCCTGAATCAAGTGGCTGGGCCAGCGGCTTCGACAATGCTGCGGATCAAACTGGTAGCGCAATCAAAGTCGGCTAATTCTTGCAGGATTTCAATCTGAAATCAAAAATCACAAATCAAAAATGCCTTTATGGCGCCGAGCGGCGGGGACTGGGGACCTTGATGGAGAGCGTGGTTTCACGCGTGTCGCGCACCACGGTGAGGGTGGTAGGGCCGGACCGCCGGCCGATTGCGTGCAGCCAATCATCGATATCGGAAACCCACGTTTTTTCCACCTGAATTACGACGTCTCCGGGCTTCAGTCCGCCCTGGTCGGCGGGGCTGCCCTTCTCGATGGCACGCACCAGCACGCCGCCGCGTCCGTTCTTAATGCCGAAGTGCTGGCAGAGCTGCGGGGTGAGCTCTTCCAGGGCGGCGCCCGTCCGGCTTATATAGACGCTGGGAAGTGCCGGCATCTCGAACTCGAACATGAAAGGCATGGGAGGAAAGTCCGGCGGAGGCTGAAATCCGGAGTTCAAGCCTGCCGGGCGGGCGAACTGCGCGCGATCAACCAGCGTGGCTTGCAGGTACAGCAATTGGCGGCCGCGGCTTATGCCCAGGGTCACCATGTTTCCCGGCGGCACCTGGCGCACCCGCTGGCGAAGTTGCTCTTCACTTTCGACCGGCTTTCCGTTCAGGCTGACAATGACATCACCTTCCTGCACGCCCGCTTTGCCGGCAGGGGCGTCCTGATCGACGAGGATGACCTCTACCCCGGAAGCTGCGCTCTTCAGGCCGAGAGACTGGGCGCGCTCGGCGCTAAGGGGTACGACATTCACGCCCAGGTAGGAGCCGTGCAAGGCTGGCTGGCCATCGCGCCCGGATCCGGATGCGGGCGGGCCGGGAAATGCGATCGCGGCTGCCGTCCCCAGGGAGGCGGCCAGAATAATCAGCAGATTTAATGCCCGTCTCGTCATTGCCTTGTGTCCCTCTTGGCCTTGCTCTCTCAATCAATCTCCGGGGTGGAAACGAGGATCTTGCGCGACTCCACCCGGATGGCCGGATTGGGGTCGTCCTTGGACAACTGCTGCAATGCCTGGCGAACGCTGGTGTCGGCCCGGCTGGGCTTGAGGGCGTTTAGCGCGCCAATGCGCACGCCGGGGCTATTGTCGTTGAGCAACGCCTCCAGGATGGCATTACGCACGCGGATGTCGCCGCGCACGTAGGGAGCTACCGCATCGAGCGCCTTCAGCCGGGCGCCCGGGTTGTTGTCGTAACGCATGGCGAAGACCAGGCCCTCGCGGATCTGGGCATCGTCCGGCTTCTGCTTCAGCAGGTCGATGGAGTCCATGCGCACGCCGGAGTCGCGGTTGGTGCGCGCGGCGTAGAGCAACAGTCGCTGGATATCGGGATCGCTGAGGGAGCCCTGCGCCTCCTCGGGCTTGGTCGTCTGGTACTGGATAGTGATGCGGTCGTTTGCCGGATCGCGCTGAATGCTGCGCACGCCGAGAATGGAAGCCTCTGCACGCTGCGGAGCGCCGGCAGGCTGAACCATGGCGCCCTTTTGCGCCACGGTGCGATACATTGCCCCCACGCCCGCGCCGAAGCCGACCAGGAAAATCACCGCCGCCAGGGCGGGCGAGAAGCGCATCTGGCGCAGCCAGTAGACCGGATCGAAGAAAACCAGGCTTAGCCAACGGCGCGGTTGCGCCTTTTCCAGGCGTTCATGCAGTTCCAGACGGCAAGCCGCCAGCAGGTTGGGAGTAACCTCCGCCTGCGGCGCGGCCTCAAGCTGCTGGTGCAGGCGTTCGAGCTCGTGCACCTCCTGGGCGCAGGCCCCGCAGCGGCGAACGTGCTGCTCCAGCTCGAACCGCGCATCATCGGCCAGTTCGCGGTAGAGGTAAAGGCTCACGTTCTCGTGCACCCACTGGCAATTCATAGGTCTTCCTCTTTCAACTTTTCAGTTTCGAGTTTCAAGTTTCCGTTCCGGAACCTGGGAGGAAACTCGAAACTTGAAACTCGAAACCTGCTCAGCGTGCGTCAGCCAAGGCCGCACGGAGTTTTTGCGTCGCCCGGAACAGGGTGTTCTTGGCGGTCTCCTCCGTGGTGTTGAGGGCTTCGCCGATGGTGCGCAGGCGCAGCCCCTGGAAATGCTTCATCTCGAACACCACCCGCTCGCGCGGGGTCAACTTTTCGAGCGCCTGGTTAATCCGGGTGCCCAGTTCGCGACGCAGCAGGTCGCGCTCCGGACTGGCGCCGTTGCGCTCGTCGGGCACCTGCTCCAGCAGGTTGAGCTGCTGCCCCGTCCGGTCCCAAACCACCGGCGAGTCTTCCTTGCGCACTTCTTTGCGGCGCAGATGGTCCAGGCAAAGATTGGTAATGATGCGGTAGATCCAGGTGTAGAAGGAACACTCGAAGCGGAAGCTTCCCAGGTACCGGTAAGCCTTGAGGAAGGCCTCCTGGTAAATATCCTTGGCCTCCTGCTCGGATCCGGTAAGGCGGAGCGCCAGCTTGAGCACCGCCTGGTCGTAGAGGCGAACCAGTTCCTCGAAAGCGGCGCGGTTGCCGCGCTGCGCCTCCCGAATCAGCTCCGCATCATTGACCCGGCTGGGCTCGAGCATGGCTCCTCGGGGGGAAAGAGCCTTGGCGCTCTCGCCTGCTCCAGGAGTTCCGAGAGAGGCCGCGCCAGGCGAATCTGGCGCTAACCTACTCGCCCCTGGGGAGCTCTCCGCGACGAAATAAGTGGCGTGGCCAGCCTTACCGTCAGCCTCGGAGGAAGCCATGGGAACGCGCTTCGCTCTCTGGGAAGAGCCCGGAGAGGCATCTGTCGGGGTGCCGCCCCCTCCCCACGGAAAAAACTTCATCGTAGCCTCGGCCGCCATCGACTCGCCACCTGGATCGCACACGGAACGACTTCCTAGTTGGACGAGAGAAGACGGGGTTTGTTAGCAGACTTATTGTAAACCCTTCTCAGTCACCGGTTTGGACAACATTGCTTGCGTGAGTTTCTCCACCCCGAGCCTATCCCAGAATCGAGCCTATCCCAGAATGAGGATAGGCGCAGGCTGAGGTATGCCAAGTGGGGTACTCTGCCGAATACTGTCGATGAAGGCCTTACCACCACCTGATCAAGCGCGCCTGGCGGCGTTCTCTTCCACCAGCTTCACCAAGGCATATAGCGCCTGATTCACCGGCACGGGAACACCCAGCCCCTGCCCACGGCGAACGATGTATCCATTAAGGGAGTCGATTTCGGTGGGCCGGCTGCGCGCCAGGTCGTGGGCGGTGGAGGAGATCTGGCCCGGCATGGAATCGGCCAACTTGATGGTCGTCGCGACCGGGTCGCCGGGGGGCAGGCGAACTCCAGCGGCGGAGGCGACGGCCATCACCTCCTCAGCGATACGGCACATTGTCTCGCGCACCAGCGGATTGGCGGTCATAGCCGCGTACGTGGAGCGGCCCAGGGCAGAGACGGCGTTATAGGCGCAGTTGAGGATCAGCTTCATCCACAGCTCGCCTTCAAGGTTGTCGGAGACAGTGCAGCCGATGCCGGCCCGCATGAATACGGCGGCCAGCCGCTCCAGTTCGCCACGGCTTCGCCTTTGCCCCGGCAGGTTGCCAATCACGAACTCGCTGCGTCCGGAGTGCAGAACCCGTCCGGGGCCGCTCATCGAAACCGCGACGTAGACTGCGGCGGCAATGGCCTCGATTCCCGTGGCCGCGCGAATGCGCTCGCAGTTGTCGACCCCGTTCTGGCAGCTCAGCACCAGCGCTCCCGGCGCCAGGCGCGGGGCCAGAACCCGGGCGGCAGTTTCCGTATCGACCGTTTTGACGCAGAAGAGAACGATCTGGGCGGAGGCAGCGGCCGCGATCTCGGTGGAGGCTGCGACTGCAATCGGTTCCCGGAAGTTTGCGCCCTCAATAAAGAGTCCGTCGCGATTGATCGCCTCGACGTGTTGGGGCCGGCCAATGAGCGTGACCGGAGCGCCGGCACGGGCCAGCAGGCCGCCGAAAAAGCATCCGACCGCGCCCGCCCCCAGAACTGCTATGCGCGGCCAGCCCTGGCCCCCGGCAAGCATCGTCGTTGCGCTTGCCGGGGTGGAGTCCGGCGCTTGCGTATCGCTTGTGTTTGCCAAGATTTCCGTCAAGCCCTTATTGCGCGGCGGCCTTGCCGGATGCGCCTCTGACCGGACGGGATGCCGGAGGAGGAGTTTCGGCCGCGACCTGGGTTTTCACCTGTTCGATGACGTTGAACAGTTTAGAAATATCCGGCACCTCCACCACCGGATTGCTCCGCGAAGTGCTTACCACGAAAACGGTCGGCGTATGTTCGATCCCGATCTTTTCCCCAAAATCAAAATCGGCCTTCACCTTGGCGGCCAGCTCGCCGTTGGAATCGAGGAATGTGGGCATGGCCACGTGGTGGTCGCTGGCAAAGCGGTCGATCATGGCGCGGATGTTCAGCCTGGTGATCATCGGCTGGTTGGCAAAGATCCAACTGCGGAATTCTTCTCCCAGGGCCTTTGACTTGGTGTCAAAGAAGCGGGCGGCGATGTGCGCCTCCAGCGACCAGGGGTGCCCGGGAATAGGAAAATCGTAGCGGACGAGGGGGACCTTGTAATTCCTGGCGGCATCCTCCAGCAAGGGCTCGATGCGGGCGCACTGCGGGCATTCGAGGTCCTCGAAAACCTCAATGGCGACCTTGAAGCCTTTGGGCGGGTGGAGGGCGGAGGCGGCGCTGGTCTGGGCAGCGGCAAAAGCAGCCGTGGCCATGTACGCGGCGGCCACCAGCAGCGCCATCGTGAGCATCCGGGGAGCAGTTTTCATCTTCAGCGTAGAACCTTTCATCGGCGTGGGCTGGCCCGTTCGGCCGGGGATGTGTTCCGCCGGCGGGGAGGCACTCTTCTATGTTAAACGAACCCAGGTCGGGACAGAAACTCGCGCTTCGCTTTGCTGTTTGGCGGTGCTTTCAGCTTGTGCTACGATCTTTGGTTCTTGTTAAGTTCTCCGCCGTCAATGTGGCAGACGGAGTTCCCTTTCGCGCTTGGCAATCCCGGGTCGGCGAGCTGTTTGGATCGGCAAAGCGCAGTTTTGGCTGCGCGGGGAGAGTTATGGCGCTTGGGAGCCATCCGGAATAGGCGATTTCGCGCGGCCAAGCCGGGGGTCCCGAGCAAGCGCCGTGTTTGCGCTTCCACCCCGGCAGAGGCAAATCCGCCGTCCGCCGGGGACCCCGCTTGCCAGGGTGGAAATAGTGTAAGGAGCAGGAGTTACGGTGAAAAACTACGAAGGCGCTAACATCCGCAACCTCGCCGTGGTGGGGCACTCTCACTCCGGCAAAACCTCGCTGGTTTCGGCCATGCTGTATGCGGCCGGTTCCACCCAGCGTCTGGGCCGGGTTGACGAAGGCAACACCGTCACGGACTACGACGAAGAGGAAGTCTCCCGCCAGATGACCATCTCCGCCGCGCTGGCCTTTGCGGAGTGGGGCAAGACCAAGATCAACCTGCTGGACACTCCCGGCTTCAACATGTTCGTGCATGAAGCCGAGATGGTGATGCCGGCGGTCGAGGCGGCGCTGGTGGTGGTCGATGCGGTCAGCGGCGTGCAAGTCGTCACCCAAAGGGTCTGGAACATAGCCGAAAAGTACGGCCTGCCGCGCATCCTGGTCTGCACCCGCATGGACCGCGAACGCGCCGACTTCCAGCGCTGCATGGAGTCGCTGACGGCGGTCTTCGGGCGCACTGTCATTCCCGTGCAACTGCCCATCGGAAGCGAAAAGAATTTTTCCGGCGTAGTCGACCTGGTGCGCATGAAGGCCAATACCTACGAAATTGGCGGCAATGGCAAAGGGAAGGCGGGCGAGATTCCCGCCGCCATGGCCGCGCAGGCCAAGGAAGCCCACGAAAAACTGGTGGAGCTGGTGGCCGAGGGCGACGATGCCTTGATGGAAGAATTTTTCTCCAGCGGCACCATCGCGGAGGAGCGCATGGTGGCCGGATTGCACAACGCCATCCGCGAGCACAAGGTATTTCCGGTCCTGTTTGCCTCCGGGCTGGGCAACATCGCCACCGACGCGCTGCTGGATTTCCTGGTGGACTATGCTCCGGCAGCCGCGGAGCGCGGTACGGTGCAGGGCGCGGCGGCGGGCGGAGACGGCGAACCTCCCAAGCGCAAGGTAGCCGACAGCGAGCCGGTTTCGCTATATGCGTTCAAGACCGTCAGCGATCCCTTCTCCGGGCGCATCACCTACTTCAAGGCATTTTCCGGCGTGCTGAAGAACGACGCCTCGGTGCAGAATTACACCCGCAATGCGGCGGAGAAGTTCGCCCACCTTTCCATCATGCAAGGCAAGAGCGCGGTTCCGGTCAACGAGCTCCATGCCGGCGACATCGGCGCGGTGGCCAAGCTGAAAGACACTTTGACCGGCGACTCGCTGGGCGACAAGGCGGCTCCCATCCAGTACCCGACGGTGAAGCTGCCGGAGCCGGCGATTACCTACGCCATCGAGCCCAAGACGCGCGCCGATGAAGACAAGCTGGGCGTCGGCCTGGTCAAGCTGATGGAAGAGGACGCCATGCTGCGCTTCTTCCGCGATCCGCAGACGCAGGAGTTTCTGATCGCGGGCACCGGCCAGCAGCACATCGAGGTGGCGGTTTCCAAGCTGAAGAACCGCTATCGCACCGAAGTCAACCTGAAGGCGCCGAAGGTGCCCTACCGCGAGACCATCCGCGGCCACGCCGACGTGCAGGGACGCCACAAGAAGCAGACCGGCGGCCACGGCCAGTTCGGCGACTGCAAGATCAAGATGGAGCCGTTGCCGCGCGGCGGGCAGTTCGAGTTCGTCAACGACATCTTCGGCGGCGCCATTCCCAAGAACTACATCCCCGCCGTGGAAAAGGGAATTGTCGAGGCCGCCCAGCGTGGTTTCCTGGCCGGCTACCCGGTGGTCGATTTCAAGGTGACGCTCTACGACGGCAGCTATCACGAAGTCGATTCCAACGAGTTGTCATTCAAGACGGCCGGCCGCATCGCCTTCCGCAAGGCCATGGAGCAGGCCAAGCCCACGCTGCTGGAACCGATCATGAGCGTGGAAATCACCGTGCCGGACGAGTTCGCCGGGGCCATCATGGGCGACCTCAACTCGCGCCGCGGGCGCATCCAGGGCATGGACAACAAGGGCGGCAACACCATCGTCAAGGCCTCCGTTCCCATGGCCGAAATGCTCACCTACGGCACCGACCTGACCGCGATGACGCAGGGCCGCGGCAGCTTCGGCATGGAAATGGACCACTACGACATCGTGCCCGCGGTTATCCAGGAGAAGATAGT
>JBEKQR010000137.1:0-9725 GCA_049519515.1 Candidatus Korobacteraceae bacterium | reverse complement strand
CGGCGCGGCGCCGGCGCTCGCCGTGCTCCAGCTCGGCCAGTCCATACTCGACGTTCCGGCCGACGGTGAGGTGCGGAAACAGCGCCAAGTGCTGGAAGAGATAGCCCACCCGGCGCTGCTGCACGGGAACATCGATGCCGGCGGCGGAGTCATACAGCACGCGTCCGGCGACGGCGAGGTGGCCGGACTCCGGCTCGAGCAGTCCGGCCATGCAGTTCAATAGCGTTGTCTTGCCCGAGCCTGATGGCCCGAACAAAATGGTGATTCCCGCCTCCAGCTCGATTTCCACGTCGAGCACGAAGCCCGCGGCAAAACCTTTCCTGAACCTGGCCGAAACCGGGGCCGGCGCTTGCGCGTGCTTCGCCACGAGTTCGTTCGTCTTGGAGCTCATTCCGACGTTTCCCGGGGAGAAGAGCGGTAGCGGCGCGCCGCGCCCGGAGCAATGGGAGAGATGCGCCGGTTCAATCCATAGACTAACGAAAGAATCAGGAAGGAGAGCAGAAGCAGCAGCAGCGCCGCCTGGTTGGCCGCCGAATACTCCAGCGCCTGCACGTGATCGTAAATGGCGATGGAGATGGTTTGTGTCGCGCCGGGGATGTTGCCGCCGATCATCAGCACCACCCCAAACTCGCCCAGCGTGTGGGCGAAGCTGAGAGTGGCCCCGGTGAAGACGCCCGGCAGCGACAGCGGCAGCACCAGCCGCCAGAAGGTGCGCCAGGGCGATGCGCCAAGAGTGGCCGAGGCGCGCATCAGGTCGGCGTCCACGGCGGCAAAGGAGGCCGCGAACGGCTGCACCGCAAACGGCAGGCTGTAAATGACCGAGCCGATGACCAGGCCCTCGAAAGTAAACGCCAGGGAATGTCCGGTCCAGCGCGCATACCAGGCGCCCAGCGGGCTGCGCTGGCCCAGCGCCACCAGCAGGTAGAAACCGAGCACCGTCGGGGGCAGCACAATGGGCATGGCCACTATCGCTTCCAGCAGGAACTTCCAGCGGCGGCGGGTAAACGCCAGCCAGTAGGCAAGAGGAAGCCCGAGGAGGAGCAACAAAGCGGAAGTAATGGCCGCCAGCTTCAGACTAAGCCATAGGGCCGGCAGATTCACTTGCCACCCTCCCCGGCGGAAGCACGAAAGCCGTAGCGAGCGAGGATCGCCCGTCCTCGCGGGCTGGCGAGGAATTCGACGAAACGGTGGCCCGCCTCGGCGTGCACCGAGGATTTCAGCACCACCACGCCCTGTTCCAGGGGCGGATAGAGAGTATCAGGGACCGGCGAATACCTTCCTTCTTTTTGCGCTGTCGGGTTCACCACCAGCGCCAGCGCTACCAAGCCGGCCTGCGCGTTACCCGATTCGACAAACTGAAAAGTCTGGGTGATGTCCTCACCGAGGACCAGCTTCGTCTTCACGGTTTCGTAGATGCCGCTGGCGCGCAGGGCAGCTTCGGCGGCGCGTCCGTAGGGGGCATGCGCCGGATTGGCCATGGCGATCTTCCGCACCTCGGGCCGCAGCAACAGCTTCATTCCGAGCTGCGCCGGATCGAGCCCCAGGCGGTTCGGCGTCCAAAGCACCAGCGATCCGCGAGCGTAGCGCACAACCGGCCCGGAGACGAGCCCATCGCGGGCAAGCCGCTCGGGATACTCCGTATCGGCGGAGACAAACACGTCGAAGGGCGCGCCGTTTCGGATCTGGGAGTAAAAATTGCCGGAGGAGCCGAAGATGGGCTGCGCCTGGATTCGCGACTCGCTGGCGAAAGCGGGAACAATCTCTCGCATGGCCAGGTTCATATTGGCGGCGGTGGCAACCGTAATGCGCTCCTGCGCGCGCGCAGCGACGGCTGCCAGGATTGCAATCGCGCACAAACATAGCGCGGCAGTGAGCCACGGCAGTTTGTTCATTGAAGGCAGCATAGCCCCCACAGCCCGCTAACGGATTACCTGCTCGATAAAATGCTAGTCAGCACTGAACGCCTCTACACTATTTAAGATTGTCATAGATGTCGAGGATCGCGGAAGCCTTCCACACTCTGCCAACTTCACTATATTGATCGATCACACCCGCAAAAATGCCAACGAAGCGATCAGCGCTACCAGTAATTATATTGGTATTACCGTTTTCATCCATATAACTTCCGATTCTGCGAGCATAAACTGGTGAGCCTGACATGCCGGGACGAACCGTTGCATCAACGAGGAATTCTGGTAGGTTGTCATAGTCTATATCGGGGTCGCTCGCAATGGAGCCTGTTTTCCAGATTGGAAGGCCTAGGAAGGATGAACGTCCAAAGGGAAATCCGATGATAGATACAGTTCCAGCCGGCAGCAATCGTATCGGGGTTTTGCGAAGTTCTAAATCGGTTGGGTAGATTTCCACGTTCTGAGTCTTTGTAAGCGGCAGGAAGGCAACATCTACCACTCTGCCGCGCTTATGTTCGATCCACCGAGGCTGGCCATTTTGAAACAGTGGCTCGGATTCCCATTTCCAACTGCCGAGCTTGCCTTTGACATTGTGCAATACCCTAATCTCATCAGGTGTTCTGCCCGACGAATCTAGAGGGGCGCCATTATCTGGCCTTCTTCCCGTCATCACATGCCAATTTGTAACGAGGTAATCTGTTTGGGCTTTGTGCACGATGAACCCGGTACCAGTTGCTATTACTTGCCCAGATGACGACAGTTGAAGCAGCACAGATCGAACACTCAATGGGTCGATATTAATTTGCTGAGCGGAAACAATGCCACCGAGGGCAACTGGAAGCAGCAATAGTAACCATAGACTCATAAAGTCTCCTCACACGGGCAGTTGATGCTTGAAGATCTCCAGTACCGACGACGATTTGGGGTGCGGGCGGAAGGACAGATCCGCATCCTGAAAGCGGCTCCAGCAATCGGCTACTTTATTGGTTTCGCTGGCGTAGGTATCGAGCAGGTGCTGAAAGAGTGGATCAGCGGCTTTGGGCACCGCCGAAGGCGGAATCGGGCTTTTGGCTTGCATCGCGGGACTCTACCTGGGTCTCGCCAGATTGTACCCCGCGCCCAGCCAGTGCGACAACGATGCGGCCGGTAAGCGCAGCTCAAAGTCCCGCGCCGGCAGTTTTCGTTCTGGCGGTTTCCGCGGGTTTTTCCGCCGCTGGGATCCCAGTGACGATCTTGTAGTCTTCCACTTCGCGTTCAAAGCGGCGCTCGCTGATGATGGCGCTGAGACTCATCGCCCCCATGATCAAAAACAGCACCAGGAAGACTATGGCTATGATCAGGACCGGCATACTGCACCCCCTGACGTTATAGATTCGCCCAGGATGACACAGCGGTCGGTGACGTGCGTCACTGCAGGCAGTGATATGGGCGCCGGGGCACCACGAAAAGGCCGCATTTCCAGCTTTGCACATAGGAGCCGCCAGGCATCAGCCTGGCGCTACCGCTTGGGACAAGCGCGCGCGGCAGGCGTTTGGGGCATCCGGAGGGGACTTTGCGATCGCCGCTGGGGCAGCGGGATACACCTGGACTTCGCGCGCCAATCTTGCACAGCTACACGACCTCAACAGTACGGGATGCACTCCCGGCGTTACTGCAGGCGGGCCAAGTCCTTCTCCAGGTGACGAAGCTCACGCTCCAGCAGTTCGCTGTAGCGCACGTTGTGCGAGCGCTGCATCTGCTCGCGCACCCGGGCGCAGCTCAGCCTCAGGGTCTGAACCTCACGCATGTGAATTGCTTTTGCGTGGGAGATGCGCTCTTTTTCTGCGTCGCTTAGGAGAAATTCGTTTGTGGTTTGCTGCTCGAGAACGGACTTAGTTTCCGAACCATTAGCCATACTTCTATTGTACGGGGTCGCTGCCGATTTGTGTATGAGAAATTAGCAGTTAAGGTCAGGGATTAGGAATTAGGGATTAGGGCCCCTCGAAACGACGATGGATTGGCACAAAATGCGAAGCAAAAAAATCCAAGAAAATCCAAGAAAATCAAAGATGGCTCGCCTTCAGCGCGCGCAAGGTCGAATAGCAGAGTGGCTGCATGGGAGCACCACCGCGCCCGAATCCATGATCCCTAACTCTAATCCCTCGCTGTTCTACGACTTTGCTTCAGAGAAAATCGGACCTGGCTCCGGAATGGCCGCGCCATCATGGCGCGGGTCGCTGGCGCCGAAGTGCACGCCCTTGCCGTCGCTCATCACCGCCTGCCCAAAACCAAATTTGTTGGTGCGGCGGGGAACCGCCTCGATCTCGTGGCCAAGCTCCGCCAGCTCGTGGCGGACTGCCTCGGGCACAAGTTCCTCGATCAGCACATCGCAGCCCTGAAAGGTGTTTTTTGTAAAGCGGCCCGCTTCGAGCGCCTGCTGAATGCTCATGCCGTGATCGGCGACGTTGGAGACGAATTGCGCGTGCGCCTGCGCCTGGTTCCAGCCGCCCATGATGCCGAAGCCGATGCGCACGTCGTCCTTTTGCATGAAGCCGGGAATGATGGTGTGCAGCGGACGCTTGCGCCCGGCCAGCAGGTTGGGGCTCTCCTTCTTCAGGCTGAACAGCGCCCCGCGGTTCTGCAGCATGAAGCCCGCGCCGCGCGGCACCAGTCCCGACCCGAAACCCATATAGTTGCTCTGGATCAGGGAAACGATGTTGCCTTCGGCGTCGATCACGGTCATGTAGATGGTGTCTTTCCCGGGAGAGTCGGTTATGCCCGGCAAGCGCGAAGGCTCGACCGAGGCCTGCGCGCGTTCGCCGATGAGCTTGGCGCGCCTGGCGGCATGTTTCTTGTCCAGCATTGCCGCCACCGGCACCTTGGCCAGGCGCGGGTCGCCGACGTAGCGCAGCATGTCGGCATAGGCCAGCTTTTTGGCTTCGATCATGACGTGCATGGCGCGCGTGCTGTGGAAGCCATACTCCGCCATGGGGAACTGTTCCATGAGGTTCAGCATCATCAGCGCGGCGATTCCCTGGGTGTTGGGCGGAATCTCAGAGACGGTCCAGCCGCGGTATTCGGTGGAGATCGGAGCTACCCACTCCGGCTCGAACTCGGCCAGGTCCTGCATGGTCATGGTTCCGCCGTGGTCGCGGCAAATGGCTACGATTGCGTCGCCGGTGCGGCCCTTGTAGAAACCGTCGCGGCCGTAGTTGGTGATCTGCCGCAGGCTCGCCCCCAGGTCCGGGTTGCGGAACAGCTCGCCGGCTTTGGGCGGGCGGCCGTTGATCAGGAACGTGGAAGCCGCATTGGGCTCGCTCAACAGCTCCACCTGATTCCCCCACAGGCGGGCGGTGACTTCATTCACCGGAAAGCCCCGTTCGGCGTAGTAGATGGCCGGGGCCAGCAAGGTTGAAAAAGGCATGCTGCCGAAGCGCTCGCGCAGGGCAGTCCAGCCGGCCACCACCCCCGGGACGGTGATGCTATGCACGCCGCGAACCGGCATTTCGTCGATGCCTTTGGATTTCAGGAACTCGGGCGTCAAGCCGCTGGGCGACCAGCCGCTGGCATTGAGACCGTGCAACTTGCCCGTCTTGGCTTCATAGAAGATGGCGAACAGATCGCCCCCCAGCCCGTTGCCGGTGGGCTCCATCAGCCCGACCACCGCGTTGGTTCCTATGGCGGCGTCGATGGCATTGCCTCCGCGTTGCAGTATCTGCACCCCGGTCATGGCGGCCAGGGGTTGGCTGCTGGCGACTACTCCGAAACGCGTGGCTACCACTGAACGGCCCGGCTGCGGAGCAGGAGATCCGGCCGGCCTGGGTTTTTCCTCCAGGGTACAAGTTGCATGCGTCATAAAACCTCCGGGTGCTGTGATCAAAAATTAATTCTACAATCATCGTCACAGGTCCAGGCTCCACAATAATAATCATGGCGAGGAATTCGGGCGGCGCCTGGTTCCCGGCAGATGCCGCGTTTGCTTCTGAGAGGGCGGGAAATCGCCGGCCCCATGGCGAAAGGAGAGGCGCATGAAGATCAGCATCGTAGTTTTTGATGGCGTGGACGAGATCGATTTCGTCGGACCTTACGAGGTGTTACGGCGCGCCGCCAAGCTGGTTCCCGGCCTGGACGTGCGTCTGGCGACGCTGCAGCCGCAAGCGCAAGTCACGGCGGCAAACGGGTTGCGCTTCCTGCCTGACGAGACACTCGAGGGAGCGGTTGATCTGCTGATCGTTCCTGGCGGCGGCTGGGCCGCGCGCGCTGAAAAAAGTATTCGCCAGGAAATCGAGCGCGGAGTGCTGCCCGAAAGAATCCGCAGCGCCCACTCGCAGGGAGCTACGATAGCCGGCATCTGCACCGGCGCAATGGCGGTTGCCGCTGCCGGTCTGCTGCGAGGGCGGCCGGCCATCACTCATCGTTCCGCGGTTGACGATCTGCGCTCGCTGGGGGCACGCATCACCGAAGCACGCGTTGTCGACGACGGCGATGTCGTAACCTGCGGAGGCGTAGCCTCTTCCCTCGACCTTGCGCTGTGGATGGTCGAACGGCTCTGGGGCGCGGAGCTGGCCGCGCGAATTGCCGGCGCAATCGAATACCAGCGCAGCGAACGCGTGACAAGAGATTAGGGGTTAGGGATTAGGGATTAGGGGTTAAAGACAACAAACAAAACAAATAAATACTGATGGAAACGCGCAGAATGCGGACTACAGCCTCGCGGTCAAGTTTCCGGCCACACGTTAAATACTTTTGTAAGCACCCTATAACGTTCTGATCCCTAATCCCTAACCCCTAAAAAAAGAGCAGGCGTCCCAGCGCCTGCTCTCTCCAGTCCCGTTCTCAGCCAGCGTTTAGCCTCCGCCGTTTTCCGACTGGATGTAATTCCAATCCCTCGGTGACCAGAAGGGGCTCTGACTGTAATCGATGGGACCACCATCATCCACCCCAAGATTATCCGTGCCTGCCGGGAGCCCCTGCTCAGCCGCCGAAGGAGCCACGGTGTTCTCCGGAGTCCCCTGCTCCGTCATCGGCCTGGTGACAATTTCCTGGGTTGTGGTTGTTGTCTGGCCGGCCGGGGTAGTCACCGTCTGCTGGGTCGTGGTAGTTGTGGACGAGCTTTCGTCCGTCATTTGCGCCTGTGCCTGCGCACTCAACAACGCCAGGCCGAGCGTCAACATTGAAGCAAGCGCCAGAATACGAAGATCCTTCATTGAGTCTTTGCCTCCTAGATCGTCAGCAAAAGATTGTTCACCTGCCGGATTGTGTCCGGCATACAGGGAGTCCGGCGAACCGCCTCCGGCTCCAGTAATGCCCGCACGATTGTCAACGGGTTACAAATTTGATGCGTAAGCTTTTGGGAGGATGCGCAAATGAGAACAATCAGCCGCAGAAAAAATAATTATCATTTGTAAAAAATTTGTTATTTCGCCGCGACAGGACAACTGCAACCCGGAACTAGCTCGCAATCAGCCCAGAGCTGTCCTGAGTATCAGAACAATTTCAGTTGCCCGGCCAAGCCTTGCGACGAAGAAGCGCGCGGAATGCGTTGCCGCTTGGGATGATCGGGCGCGGCCTGCTTCGAAGAATTTGTTTCGCCTGCTTGCCGTCGGGCCACCGAAGTGCTACGACCGTCAAGAGAATCTGAGATGGCACGCTCATGCGCCACTGCCTCCTCAAAACGGGCCTCCGGCTGAAGCCTGTCTTCCACGGCGCGGACCAGGCGGTCAAGACGGCCAAAGGCGCCGGCCATCTCCGTGTTTTGCAGCTTCGCCCTTGCCAGCGAACGCCGCAGCACGGCAATGGTTTCGTCGTAAACCTTCAGTGGAACCGGAAATGGGTGTCCGTCCTTGCCGCCGTGAGCAAAGGAAAAACGCGCCGGATCGGAGAAACGGGTTGGCGTGCCGTGAATCACCTCGGCAACCAGGGCCAGCGATTGCAGCGTGCGCGGCCCGACTTTTTCCGTCAGCAGCAAGGAGGCGAAATCGCGCAGCTCTTGTTGGTGGGCAACGGCGAGCACGGCTCCAAGCCGCTTCAGATCCACGTCGGCCGCGAGTACTTCATGGCGGCGCGGCAACGTCAGCCGGCGCGCTTCTTCCAGCACTGCCGCGGGAGGCTCCCGCACCAGGGCCAGCATTGCGCTTTGCGCCGGCCGCGCCTGGCGGTCGACCAGGTTCATGATTGTGCCCTGATGTTCGCCGACGATCGCCGTATGCGGCTCCGTGGTGAAATCGCGAACCGAAGCCGGGGTCCCCAGCAAGCCTTCTTTTGGATTGCTGGGGTGGGATGCCGGGGTCCCCAGCAAGCCTTCTTTTGGATTGCTGGGGTGGAAGGCCGAATGCCAGTGGTAGCGCCGCGCCATGGCGCTGGCTTCGTTCATTCCCTGCTGGACCACCGCCCACTCGCCGCTGGAGCTGGCGAAAAAGCCATGCAGGTAAAGCTGGAAACCATCGCCGATGGCATTGTTGTCCACCCGTGCCGTCAGCCGGCTGGTGCGAACCAACTCGTCGCCGTCGGCCCCGGTGCGTTCGGCCATGGCGCGCAACTCGGCGGGGGTTTCGCGGGAGTGGCGTCCGCGTCCGCCGCAAACGTACAGTCCGGTGGCGTGCGCCAGGGGATTCAAGCCGCGCTTGAGCGCGCCCAGTACCGAGGTAGTGATGCCGGAGGAGTGCCAGTCCATGCCCATCACGCAGCCCAGGGCCTGGAACCAGAACGGATCGCTCAGCCGCGAGAGCAGTCCCGCCACGCCGTAGTCGCAGATGACCTGCTCGCAGATGGCCGCTCCCAGCCGCGTCATGCGCTCGGCCAGCCAGGCGGGAACGCGTCCGCCATGGAGCGGCAGGTCGGCTGTGCCGGAGCGATTCATAGAGGCAATTGTAGCTGCCACGCCCGCGGCGGAGATAGCGCTGGCTTCCCGGTGTAGCGCTGGCCTCCAGGCCGGCTGTCGGTGCGGACGTCTCGTCCGCACCTTGGCTGGCGGGTCTTCAGACTGGCTGTCCGGTAAGCATCCACGTTCGCCCGGCGCTACATTCGAGCGGCACTCGAACGCAGCGCGGCCCGGCACAGCCGCCCGCTCGCGCATCAAAGCAATACACACTTGCGCAGGGCAATTGCAGCTCAGGCGCCGGGAATTTTTGAAGGGGCATGGCTTCAGCCATGCCTTCCAAGGCTAGTACTCTGACCGGCAGGAAATGTACACGTCTCGGCGGGAGAGAGTAGCGCTGGTCTCCAGGCCGGCTGTCGCGGGGGCCTCCTGGCCCGCGCACGTTAACTGCCGGCGTGGACCGCCGCCAGGACAGCCGGCCTGGAGGCCAGCGCTACGTCTGAACGGCGCCACTCGGAACCAACTCTTTTCACGGTGGACAAACGTAACATTATCAGCCGGTCACAGCACTAGTAACAATGCGGGCTTTAGGATGAACAGCTCCGATTGAAATCAAATCGAACAGGCTCCGATTGAAATCAATGAAACGCACAATCGTCGTTAGCACGTTGATGCTCTTGCTCGCCGGAATGGCAATCTCGCGCTTCTACCGCTCCGCTTCCCCTATTTCCGCCGCGACTTCGGGAAGCTCCGTTTTCACGGATTACCGCTCCGAAAAGCCGGGCGCGACGCACAAGATCACGATCGCCGATCTGCCTGAACCTTTGGCCACGCGCTCCGCCGACAACGCACCCGAGGTGGTTGATCGTCCGCCCAGCGCCTGGCCACAAGCTCCGGCGGGATTCAAGGTCGAACTCTACGCCAGCGGACTCGATTACCCGCGGCTGATTCGAACCGCGCCAAACGGCGATCTGTTTCTGGCCGAAAGCCGGTTGGGAGAGATCAAGGTCTTTCGCGGC
>JBEKQR010000136.1:0-9756 GCA_049519515.1 Candidatus Korobacteraceae bacterium | reverse complement strand
GGGAGTCTCCTGACGGCTTCGGCCTTGACCTCTTCGTACAGGTGCCGGCCGTGGCTGTCCATGGCCACGGTAAGCGGACCGAAATTCTTCACCCGGAACAGGTACAGCGCTTCCGGATGCAGGTGTTCCCAATAGACGGCTTCAACCGCTTCGATACTTTTGGTCTCCAGCGCCGCCGAACCGCCCGTAATCGCCAGATAGACAGCACCGTACTTCTGCATCGCGTCAAGGCTGCCTTGATACAGACCACCCTTGCCGATGATGGCCCGCACTCCGTACTTTTCGATCAGGGGCGGGGTAAAGCGGTCCATGCGCGTGCTGGTGGTGGTGCCGACGCAAATGGCCTCCCACTTATCGCCGACTTTGCGAAGGCTGGGAGCCGTATGTATGCAAGGCATGCCGGCCAGGCTCACCGGAGGTTCATGGTTCTGGTCGAACATATAAATCTGCGTAAGGTCGCGAATGCCAAACAGCGGACCGTCGAAGTGAACGAGGTCCCCGCACCGGAGCTGCCTGACGTCGGCTTCGCTGAACGGAGATTTCAGATGATATTCCTTCATGGCGATCTCCTCTAATATCCGTACTCGACGCTGCCGTCGGGATGAATGATGGCCCGCGCCCGCCGTGCCGGCCAGCACTGCGTGTTGACGGCCACAGGGTTCTGCGTGATGTGGGTGTAAGCCATTTCGATGTGCACCGCGAGCGTCGACACGTCGCCGCCCAAGCCCATGGGGCCGCGCCCGGTGGCGTTTATGGCTTCTTCCAGTTCTTCTTCCATCTTGGCAATCTCGGGGTCGGGATTGCGCTGTCCCACGGGCCGCAGGATGGCGTCTTTCGCCAGCTTTGAGACCAGGTCGGCAGTGCCGCCGATGCCCACGCCGATGATGCCCGGAGGACACGGGTTCCCGCCGCTCTCGATCACCGCGTCCAGCACGAACTTCTTCACCGCTTTTACCCCATGTGCTGGGTAGTACATGTGCATCTTGCTCATGTTTTCCGAGCCCGAGCCCTTGGGCGCCATGAGGATGTCGAGCGTATCGGCGTCGCCGGCAAAGTCGTAATAGATCACCGGCAGGCCCGGCCCGACAGAGGTCTGCGGGTTCACCCTGGTGAGCGGATGAGTGGAGCTGCCGCGAAACGGAAACTCCAGCGTTGCCCGCTTCGCGCCCTCATACAGCCGGGTCTTTATCTCGTAGCCGTTCCACGGAAACTTCGAGCCTATCTTGACCTTGTAGATCGGCAAGCCGGTGTCCTGGCAGATGAGGGTCTTTTCCCGGTCGGCGATCTCGATGGTTTTGAAGATGGCATCGAAGGCGGCGCGTGCCAAGGGCTGTTTTTCTTTGGCGTAGGCCTTCTTGAGGGCGGCGCGCACGTCCGGCGGCAGGTCGCACAGCGCGCGGATGTAGAGCTGCTTGGCCGCATCTTCCACGATGCCGTAGTCGAATTGCTTCACGGTTGCAACTGCTTCTTTCATGGTTGCCACTGCCTCCTTGGGGCGCCGGCCGAAGCCGCGTTTGCAGCATTGGCGTCGGGGCTGGTCTTAAGTATTTCCGAACGTTTAAGAATTTTTTGCGGGTACTTGCTGAAATCCAGCGCCAGCACGAAGTCGGCGAGCGACTGGAGGTCCGCATCGGAGAAGTTGTACTTCGGCATGATCGAGGTCCGGCTGACTGCTTGCGGGTTCTTAATGAACCTGGTGAGATACTCTTTCGTCCTGTGCCTGGCGACGGTATTGGCCAAGTCGGGGCCGGTCCGGTGGCCGCCTTGGCCGCTGATCTGGTGGCAATAAGCACATTGCCGGTCGGCGAAAAGATACAGGCCGCGTTGCTCCGTGGCGGTGAGCTGACGAGCGGGAACGGGAACGATTTCGCCGTAACTGCGCGCGCCCTCAAAGCCCATAAGCGTGAGATAAACGATCGCCACTACGCAACTGGCGCCCGCAGCCACGGCCAGCGGCCGGTCCGCCGCGCGGGTCAGCCGGCCCTTGCCAAGAAACGGAATGGCGAATAGCAGCGCAATCCCCACGGTTGGAATCGCCAGGCTGCCGACCGATTCCCATGCGCCGGAGAAATAGGTCAGTAGCTGGAACAGCCACATGAAATACCACTCCGGCCGGGGGAGATACGATTCGCTGAATGTCCCCGCAATCTCCTCTCGCGGCATCGTGCCGAAGATCGCCAGCGCGACGATCGCCGCGAAAACAACCGTGAACACCAGGGCGCTGCGCAAGGCATGCTCGGGATAAAAACGGTATTGCTTCTCAGGCTCCGGGGCGGCGGCTTCGGTTTCGGCTTCGGCGGTTTTAGCTTCGTCTTCGGTCGCCGTGGTTTTGTCGCGCGTGACAGGCGAGGCCAATCCGTGAATGCGCACCATGTAAATGTGGAATGCCGTAAACAGCAGCAGCAGGGCGGGCAACAACAGCATGTGGATGGCGTAGAAGCGCGTCAGGGTGACGCCTGAAACTGTTTCTCCGCCGCGAATGATGCGGGCAATGAAATCGCCGATCAGCGGAATGTCCTTGGGGATGTTGGCGCTGACCGTGGTGGCCCAAAACGCCTTCATGTCCCAGGGTAGAAGGTAGCCGGTAAAGCCCAGCCCCAAAGTGATGAGGAACAGCACAACGCCCACCGTCCAGGTGGCCTCGCGCGGGGCCTTGAAGGTTCCGGAGAAGAAGTTCGCCGCCAAGTGAAGGAATACGAAGAACACCATGGCGCCGGCGCCCCAGTGGTGTATGCCGCGCAGCAGCGCGCCCATCGGCACGTCTTTCATTATGTAGTCGATGGACTGGTAAGCCTTGTCCGGCGAGGGGCTGTAATACATGGCCAGGAATATGCCGGTCACGGTCATCACCGCGAACAGCAGCGCGCACAGGCTTCCCAAGGTGGCAGCCCAGCCGGTGCCGGGCGGCAGCTCCTTGTAGAGAAATGGCCGCAGGTATTGCTTCCAGCCGATGCGTTCGAGGAAGGCTTGGCGCGACATCAGCCCACCTCCACCAGCAAGTGGCCCGAATCCAGCTTAAAGGCATAGCGATCCAGCGGACGCGGCGGCGGACCGGCGATCACGTTTCCTTCACGGTCAAAATTGCCGCCGTGACAGGAACAGCGGAAGCGGCCCAACTGGGCTTCCCACTTCACCACGCATCCCAGATGCGGGCAACTGGATTTGAAGCATACGATCTCGTCGCCGGTGCGAGACACGAGCACGGGCGCGGAAACCTGCTGCCGGTAGAGGCCGCTGTTGACGTCGTACTTCATCAGCACCGTAGTGACCTCGCCCGGCTTGAGGTTTTCAAGGACGGTCAACGGCACCCACTGCTTGGGGACTTTCGCCAGCGCCGGGCCAACCGCCGTACCCGTGGCCACCGCGCCCAGAACGATGGCGGAACCGATTCCCAAAACTCCGACTCCAACCTGGGTGAGGAAGGTGCGGCGGTCAACGGCCAGCAGCTTCGGGACCGCCGGTTTGACCGCCTCCATGGCCTTGGGCGGCTGGACGCGGTGTTTGAACGCCAGGCGCTGGATGTACTTGATGGCCCGTGTTCCGCTGACGTTCTTGGGACAGACCTCGGTGCAGTTGAACTCGGTGCGGCAGTTGTAACAGGACTCCAGCGCCCGCTCCAGCCTGGGTGCGAAGAGACCGTCGCGGCTGTCGGCCAGCAGGGTGAAGGCCCGGTTAAGGGACGCCGGTCCGGCATAGCCGTCGTGGTAGTGGCACATGGTGCAACTGGAAACGCAGCAGCCGCAGGCGATGCACTCGGTCGCCAGCCCAATATCCTTGCGCTCTTGCGAGTCGGGCTTGATCCTGACCGGTTCGAGATACGCCTCCTTGGGCTCGTAGAAGGGCAGGGTTTCTTCATACTTCTTGAAGAACGGCTCCATGTCCACGACCAGGTCGCGGATGACGGGGAAATGGTTCAGCGGCCGGAGAGTGATTTCCTGCCCGGCGGGAAGGTGCGAGACGTTGGTCTTGCAAGCCAGCGCTTCCTTGCCGTTTATGACCATGCCGCACGACCCGCACATGTTGATCCGGCAGGCATAACGGAAGGCCAGCGTGGGGTCCTGTTCGCGCTGGATGCGCAACAGCACGTCCAGGATGGTGGTGGTCGTTTCCTCGGGAATGGCGAGGGTGAAGCTGTCGAAATGATCATCTTCAGGCTTCGCCGGGTCGAAGCGGAAGATTTTGACTTCTCTCTTGTTTTCGGTTGACTGCGCCATAACTTCCTTCCACTCCTGGTTACGCCAAAGCAAGAATGCCTTCAAGAACCGGCCATGAAGCCGCTCTTCAGAATTCTTTTCCAACATGCACTAGTAAATCGAAAACCAGATGATTCCCATTACCACCAGTCCCAGCCCGATCAGGCCCCAGACCAACGCTTTCTGGTACTTCACGTCGACCAGATTGAAGTCGAGAAGAATGACGCGCAGCCCCAGGGCGGCATGGAAGGTCACCACCAGCAGCAGCAGAAACTGGATGAAAAGCTTGTACGTCAGGGTGACGTGGAGAGCGAGCAAAACGACAATAGCGAGAGCGGAGATCCGCTGCCACAGCCAGGCCCACATGCCGATCCTGGTGTTCTCTCTGCGATGCGGGTCCAGTTCTCCCCACCGTAAAGGCTTTCGATAATCAATTGTCGTGTTCTCCATGAGTTCTCTCCCTGTATAGAACTGCTTCACGAGGTTCCTTGAAGGGGCATGGCTTCAGCCATGCCGTCCAGAGCTATCAACGATGCGGGCTTTAGCCCCTGAGGAAAATGCTTCTCCTTCTGGAGCCGGATTTATGAACCAGATCCCTCACGGGCTGAAGCCCGCTTGGGATACTTACAATAAAATCCTCTTACGGCGCGGCTGAAGCCGCGCCCCTTCAAAACAAATCCTTCCCGCAACCTGTTAACACTCTTCGCATTTCAGACCTGCCGAGTGCTCCCGGACCGCTCACCCGCCCGCGCTGCCTTGTTACTTCCTGTACCTCTGACACTCTTCGACTGACCTGTACTTAAAAACCACCGGCTTCTTTTCCGCTTGCGGCCGTCCATCCGGACCACGGCGCAAATGGATATTGAACAGGCCGTAATCGTCGCGCTGCTTGGGGAAGTCCTGCCGGAAGTGGGCGCCGCGGCTCTCCTCGCGCAGGCGCGCCGAGGAGGCCGTCATCTCGGAGACGTCGACCATGCTGCGCAGATCGAGCGCGGTGTTGTACATCATGTTGTAAACAACCGGCCCGGTGACCTTCAGCGAGGCAACACATTCCCGCAGGGCCGCAATCTCGCCAAGTGCCTCGGACAGGTCCGACTCCTGCCGGGCGACGCCGACCTTGTTCCAGTTCAGCTCTTGAATATCCTTGCGAACGTGGAATGGGTTGCCGCCGGTCGCGCGTTGCAGCGGCTGCGTAAGCGTGGCAATCGTCTCCTCGACCATGCCGCGGCGGGTTTCCTTGATGGTGCGATTGCCGTTCGAGAGATACCGGCCGATGGCCTTGCCGGCCAGCCGGCCATAAACCGAAGAATCGCAAATACCATTGCCGCCGAGCCGGTTGGCTCCGTGCACTCCGCCGGAATCTTCGCCGGCCACGAACAGTTTTTCCAGCGTGGACTGGCACGAGGTATCGATCACCGCTCCGCCCATGAAGTAGTGCGCCGAGGGGGCGACCGGAACCCTGCCACGGGCCAGGTCGTAGCTGAACTGGGCGCAACGCTCGGCCATTCCCGGAAAGCTCTTCAGCACGAATTCGGCGCCCAGGTGCGAGGCGTCAATGTGCACCCCGCCCTCGGAGCAGGACCGGCCGGCCATCATCTCGAAATAGGAGCAGCGGCTGACAACGTCGCGCGTGGCACGCTCGCCCACCTCGGGGGCGTAGCGCAGCATGTAGCGCTCGCCGTCGCCGTTATACAGATACGCGCCGGAGCCGCGCAGGCCCTCTTCCAAAAGCGCGCCCGCCACTACGCTGTTGGGTACGATCAGCCCCGTCGGATGGAACTGGAGCATCTCCATGTCCTTCATCACCGCGCCGGCGCGGTAAAGCATGGCCAGTCCATCGACGGATTTTTCCGGGCCGGGAGCATGGAAGCGGTAATGGGTGGGGCCGCCGCCGGTGGCCACCAGCGTCGCCGCCGCTTCGGCTACCATGAACTCGCCACGGCGCATGTCGAGCAGGAGAGCGCCGGTAACCATCTGGCCCGATTCATCCAGCAGCAACTCGACCGCGCGCGTCTCCTGCAGCACCGGAATTCCGCGCTTCATGACCTGTTCGGTCAACCGGCTGATGATCTCGATGCCGGTCAAATCGCCCTTGTGGACAGTGCGATCGAACGACTGGCCGGCAAACGGCTTCTGATGGATGGTTCCGTCGGGGTTGCGGTCGAAAAAGCAACCGAACTTTGTTTCCATCTCCTTGATGGTTGGCGTTGCCTGCTCGACCAGCGTCTTGGCCATTTCCTGGTCGTTGATGTATTGCCCGCCCTTGAGCGTGTCCATCAGATGCTTTTCATGGGAGTCGGCGGAGTTAAGAACTACGTTGAAACCTCCCTGCACCATGCGGCTGCATCCGCCTTTGCCTTTGAGCGCCTTGGTGACGATGAGGATCTTCAAATCAGGATTGAAATCGTGAGCATAAAGGGCGCACAACTGGGCGGCGGCTCCCATGCCAACGACCAGCAGGTCGGCTGTCACCTTTGCAACCATATCGTCGCTTCCGTCCTTCCCCTGGAGACGGCGCTCTGGCAATTGCCGCCTTGGGTTGCCGGATGGCATTGGGCCAGGCAGGCCAATGCATTGCTGGCCGGACCACCATGCTTCCCGAAATTATTTCGGTTAAGTTTAATCATTATATTAGGTGCAACGGACTTGCCAAGACGAAAACAAACAATGATATGCAATAAACAAAAGCCATAATATCTTTATTTTTAGACAGATAAAGCTTGACTTAACAGGAGTGACGTAGGTAGGCGCCAGCATCTCTGGGCCGAATAGCTGGCCCTTTGAACGAAAATCCGGCTTGCCTATGCCAGCCCGGTGGACGCAACAGAGCGTCCGATCTGCAATTCCAAGAACCTCCGATTAACTTATTCGTCCTGCCCAGATTGGGATCGCTCGCAAAGTCAACGGAAGATCGGCTTTAGGAAGGATGGTTTTGCCGAGAGCAGACTAGAAATGTCGAATCTGTCGGCATGAGCAGAAGCCCGAGGATTTCTATCCCACCACCTGTCCCGCAGCTGGATGGCTCTTGTCGGGACTGTCATGAAGCCGTGCAGTTTCAATAGGTTGATCATTCCGCATACCCAACCAAGCTGATTCAACCAGCGAATGACCGGCTCACAGAAAGAGCTCCCGCCATGCCCGCGCCAATCTGTTCGTCACGCGCAATGACTTCCATGTTATTTTGTTTGACGCGGTCTACCCAGACAGTCTAATGTTACTTCCCAAATTCCAAAGCCGGGGTGCAGTTTCAAGAAGGGAGATGTGAACGATGCGGCGCAAATCTTGCCTGAGCATAGGCCTGCTGGTTCTTATTTCGCTTACTGCCGTGATCGGGTGCCAGGGTGGGGCGGACTCGAAGGTGATCAAGATTGGACATGTTGTATCACTGACTGGCGACAACTCCGTGTTTGGGCAATCAGAGTCCACTGGACTGAAGATCGGTATCGAGGAGTTGAATAAGAAAGGTGGCATTCTGGGCAAACAAATCCAAGTCGTTACCGTGGACAACCGCAACGATCCGGCTGAATCGGTGAACGCGGTTCGCCGCCTGGTCGAACAGGAAAAGGTAGTTGCCATAATCGGCCCCTCCAGCAGCGGAACCGTCATGGCGGCGACTCCCGTTGTGACTGCCGGCAAGGTCCCGTTGGTTTCCGGGACGGCAAGCAACCCCTATGTAACGGCAAAAAGAGAAGGCGGGATCCACAAATACATCTTCCGCGTATGCTTCATTGACACGTACCAGGGCCGGGTGGATGCGGAATTCGCGTATGACCGTCTAAAAGCACGCAAGATCGCGGTGCTATATGACGTTGGCAGTGACTATTCTCAATGGCTATCAAAGTATTTTGAAGATGCCTTTATAAAGAAGGGCGGCGCCATTGTAGCGAAAGAGGCATACAGGACGGGTGAATTGGATTTCCGCGCGCCATTGGGAAAAATCAAGAGCGCCAACCCGGATCTCATCTTCCTGCCGCTGAATCAGAAAGATGCAGCCTTGGCCGCGAAACAGGCTCGGGACCTGGGGATAAAGGCTCAATTGATGGGCGGCGACAACTGGGCGAGCCCGGATCTCCTGGCGCTGGCGGGACCGGCGATCGAAGGAGCGTACTTCTCCAACACCACCTCACTGGATGAGCCTAGGATACAGGCCTGGATCAAACTGCACGAGAAGGAGTTCGGTGGCCCGATCCTGCGGACCGCGCTGCTGGCGAACGATGCGCTCTACTTCATCGCGGATGGGATAAGGCGCGCCAACTCCACTGATGGCGAAAAAATCGTCGCCGCTTTAGAGCAGACGAAAGATTTGCCCGTGCTTACGGCCGAAAAGTTCACGATGGATCCTAACACGCACGACCCGCTGAACATCCCGGCTTATTTCATCAAGATCCAGGGAGGGAAGTTCGTTTTTGTGGAACGGTACGCGGCCAACTAGCGCGCGAATCCCGGCTGCCGGGGCGTTTGCAATAACCCGCGCACCGCAGTCGTTTTTGCCGGAAAAGGAGAGGCATAGTGTTTTTGCAGACCTTGATAACCGGGATTGCAATCGGCGGAATTTACGCGCTGATGGCGGTTGGCTATTCCCTGGTGTTCAGCATTCTCAACTTCAGTAACTTTGCCCACGGCGTTGTCATCATGCTGGGCGCCTACATAGGCTATTACACGTGTACGTGGCTCGGCGCGCCGGTTCTGGTCTCCATGGTAGCCGCCATGGTTGGAACGGCGATCATCGCCGTCATCGTTGAGAGGCTGGCTTACCGTCCATTGCGGCTCAAGCGTGCCGTTCCCCTCTACTTCATGATCAGCGCCATGGGTGGCGCTATTTTTTTGGAGAATCTTATCTATGTGACCGTAGGCGCGCACTTCTTTAACTATCCGGAGTTCCTGCAGCGTTCCGTTCAATTGGGGAGATCGAGCGTTGGCCTGCTGGATATCGGCGCCCTGTCTCTTTCGGCGGTCGCGATCACGCTGCTGACGGTGTTTCTGGCCAAGGCGAAACTCGGCATAGCAATTAGAGCGGCTGCCCGGGACATGACAGTTTTGGGCACGCTTGGAGTCAACATCGACATGCTGTTGGCTGTGGTTTTCGCCATTGCCGGGATGTTCGCTGGCATGGCGGGAGTATTTCTGGGCATCAAGTATCTGGTATACCCCACCATGGGGTGGATTACGAATAAGGCGTACATTGCGGCGGTCATTGGCGGTATTGGCAGCTTGCCCGGGTCGGTCGTCGGCGGAATTACTCTGGGCATAGTAGAAAGCTTTGTTTCCGTCTATATAACCACCTCTTTACGTGATGTCTTCAGTTTCAGTTTCTTGATCGTGTTGCTTTTGTTCCGTCCTTCGGGATTATTCGGCAAGACTTTGGAAGAAAAAGTATAAGCAATGATCCCGAATGTATTTTCGACGGAGGTTGCAGCCTGTGCTAGGCTTATCTGCGATGCTAGAGCTTGTTTCAAAAATAGTGCTTTGAAGGGGCGTGGCTTCGCGGGGTCCCCAGCAAGTCCGCATTTGACTTGCTGGGGTGCCTTGAGCCACGCCGTCCAGAGCCAACAAAAATGCGGGC
>JBEKQR010000135.1:0-9758 GCA_049519515.1 Candidatus Korobacteraceae bacterium | reverse complement strand
GATTGAAGATTGATCGGCCGGCCCTACGGGGCTTGAATTTGGCTCCCCAGCTAACCCAGGGTTCCCCCTTCGCTCTGCTCAGGGTTCACTCTGGGTTATTCTCGCTTCCTCCCTGCGGGAGGAAGAAGCGACGGCGCGGCTGAAGCTGCGCCCTTGCAAATGCTGCGGTTCCGATAAGAAAAGCCACGGCGCGGGCCGTGGCTTATTGCAAATCAAAACTACGAATCAGATGGACGGTTACCGCCCGCCCGATCCTCCCGGACGGCGGCCGCCGCCGCGCCGCGGACGCCGTCCGCGATTGCGGTCATCGCCCCGGTCGCCGCGGCCTCCGCGGGCCTGGGCGGGCGCGGCGTCGCGGTTGAAATTCGGCTCCTCGCTTTCATCCGCGCCTTCGTGGCCGCCTTCGAAGGTAACAGGTTCAGCGCCGCCGGCCGGCGCCGGTGCCGCTGTTGCCTCCGTCAGCTCGGCGGCGCCGCCCGCAACCTGGCCCATCTTCGCCCGCTGCTCCTTCAGGATGGCCTTGCGCGACAGGCGTATGCGATTGCCCTCGACGGCCAGCACCTTGACCAGCACCTGGTCGCCTTCCTTGAGCTCGTCGCGGATGTCCTTGATGCGGTGCTCGGCCACTTCGGAGATGTGCAGCAGGCCGTCGGTGCCGGGGATGATTTCGACGAAGGCGCCGAACTCGGCCAGCCGTGTCACCTTGCCGAGATATGTCTTGCCGACTTCGGCGGTGGCCGTGATTTCGCCGATCATGCGCAGCGCCTTCTGCGCCGCCGCGTTGTCGCTGGAAGAGACCAGCACCTTGCCGGAGTCGTCCACGTCGATCTTCACCCCGGTGGCCTCCACGATGCCGCGGATGATCTTGCCGCCGGGGCCGATGAGGTCGCGAATCTTGTCCGTGGGAATCTGCACGGTGTAGAAGCGCGGCGCGTATTCGGAAACCTTGGTGCGCGGCTCGGCCAGCACCGCGTCCATCTTGTCGAGGATGAACAAGCGCCCGCGCTTGGCCTGCTGCAGGGCCTCACGCATGATCTGCGGCGTGATGCCCATGATCTTGATGTCCATCTGCAGCGCGGTCACGCCGGCGCGCGTGCCGGTAACCTTGAAATCCATGTCACCGTAATGGTCCTCGGCCCCGGCGATGTCAGTAAGGATGGCGTACTTATCGCCTTCCTTGACCAGGCCCATGGCGACTCCGGCTACGGGCGAGCGCAAGGGAACGCCGGCATCCATCATGCTGATCGAGCCACCGCAGACCGTGGCCATGGAGGACGAGCCGTTCGACTCCAGGATGTCGGAGACCACGCGGATGGCGTAGGGGAAATCCTCTTCCGAGGGCAAGACCGCCAGCAGCGCGCGCTCGGCCAGGGCGCCATGCCCGATCTCGCGCCGGCCGGCGCCGCGCAGGAAGGAAACCTCGCCCACCGAGAACGGCGGGAAGTTGTAGTGGAGCATGAAACGCTTCTTGGCCTCGCCCTCGAAGCGCTCCAGGCGCTGCATGTCTTCGCCGGTTCCCAGGGTGGTGGTCACCAGGGCCTGGGTTTCGCCGCGGGTGAAAATGGCGGAGCCGTGGGTGCGGGGCAGCACGCCGGCTTCGATCCATATCTCGCGAATCTGGTCGAAGGCGCGGCCATCGGGGCGGCGATGATCCCGCAAAACCTGCTCGCGGAAGATGCGCTCGCGCAGGATCTCGAAATACTTGGAAGCCTTGGCGCGCTCTTCTTCGTTGTCTTCTGCAATTCCGCCCAGCAGCTCGGCCAGCAGCATGTCGACCTTCTCGTAGCTCTCGGCCTTGGGATACTTTTCGGTGTTGAGGGCATCGGTCAGGGAATTGCCGATTTTGGCCTTCAACTGCGCCAGGTATTTCTCGTCGATCTCGAGCGGCGCCGCCTTGCGCTTCGGCTTTCCCGCGCGCTGCGCCAGTTCGGCGATGGCGGCGCATATCTTGCGGATCTCGCCATGGGCAAATTCAATGGCGTCGACCACCTTGTCTTCATCGATCTCGCTGACGCCGGCCTCGATCATCACGATGGCCTCGGCGGTGCCTACCACCATGAGGTTCAGCTTGCTTTCGCGAATCTCGCTGTAGGTAGGATTGGCGATGAACTTGCCGTCGATAAGGCCGACGCGTACCGCACCCACCGGTCCGTTGAACGGGATGTCGGAGACGGCCAGGGCGCAGGAGGCGCCATTGATGGCGGCGATATCGGGATCGTTCTCCGAATCGGCCGAGAGCACGAAGGCGATTACCTGCGACTCGTTGCGCCACGTCTCGGGAAACAGCGGACGGATGGGACGGTCGATGAGGCGGCTGATCAGGGTTTCACGTTCGCTGGAACGGCCCTCGCGTTTGATGAACCCGCCCGGGATTCTCCCCCCGGCATAGGTGTACTCGCGATAGTCCACGGTCAGGGGGATAAAGTCGACGCCTAGCCGGGGTTGGGCATTGGCGCAGGCGGTGGCCAGCACCACGTTGTCGCCGATGCGAACCACCGCGGCTCCGTGCGCCTGCTTGGCCAGCTTACCGGTTTCAAAGTTGATGCTCTTGCCGTCGGCGAGAGTGACGGTTGTTTCTTGCTTCATTTCTTTCCTTCCAGTCAGGAGATCGTTCCGGCCGTTAGCACGCGGCGCGCATGCGCATCCGTCCAAAGGAGGCCCCGCAGCAGCGGAGTTTACGGGAAAGCGAACCCTGCGCCTTGGGCGCTCAGGTCCGGCGCAGCGGAATCAGTTAGTGTGACAGGTTAACAATTTTGAGGGTGGGACCATTCACGCGGCCGGTACTGCGCTTCAGCAGAATGCCCGGCCTCCAGAACAGCATCGTCCGCCCAAAGCGGCGATGCCGGAGCTGCTCGCTCCGGCACCTTTCATCCCTTACTTGCGGATGCCCAGCTTCTGAATGACCGCCTTGTAACGCTCCGTGTCGTACTTCTTGAGATAGTCAAGCAAGCTGCGACGCTTGCTGACCATCATCAGCAGACCGCGACGCGAAGCGTGGTCTTTCTTGTGCGTTCTGAAGTGCTCGGTAAGCTGGCCGATCCGCTCGCTCAACAGCGCGATTTGCACTTCAGGACTGCCGGTGTCCTTGGCGTGACTGCGGTACTGGGTGATGATATTGGTCTTATGCTCTCGTGCTAACAAACCAACGCGCTCCTGCTCTCTTTTTATAATCAATCCTTTACCCTATCGAGGGTAACACGCGGCGCTCAAGGGTGTAAAGTTGAGGCGCTGTGCGGGCGTAAGCGAGGCGAAGCCCGCAGCCGAAATCCTGAGCCGCAGGAGAAGGATCTGGCGCTGTGCGGGAGTGAGTAAATTTGAAATGTGGCCCAGGTCCCGCGCCGCCGTAGAACTCGCTTCGAACGAGGCTGCCTTTCAGCCGCTGAATTCGTGCGTCGCCCCTACGGGGCTCGAATTGAAATAATCCGCTTCCCCGCACTGAAGTGCGGGGCTAACGAACATCGCCGCTACGCGGCTTTGGCCGTTGCCGAGGCCGGCTGCGCGCTCTTACCCGGACCTCCACGCAACATTTGTTAACCCCACGCGGGGTAGCGCTAACACCGAGCGAGGCGAGAACCCCGATGCGCGGCGGAGTGGAGAAACCTTATTGCTGTTTCTTAAGCGGAAAGCAAACCCGCCGGCGAGGGCGCCGGCGCTACATTCTCCTTCAACTTGCTTTCAGGTACTCGCGCATCATCTTCAGGTCGATTTCCTTTTCATCCAGGTCGTGCAGCAGCAGGTCGCGCAGGGAGATGAAGCCGATCAATTTTTCCTCTTCGCACACCGGCAGATGGCGGAAGCCGTGCTGTTTCATGGCCAGCAGGCAGCGCTCGATGGAGTCGCCGGCGCCGATCACGAACGGCTCGGAGGTCATGACGTCCCGCACCTGGATGGTTTCCGGGTCGCGCATGGGCGCCACCACGCGGGTGAGCATGTCGCGCTCGGAAAAAACGCCGGCCAGGCGTTCGCCGTCCATCACCGGGACCGCTCCAATGTTGCACTGGGTCATGTAGATGGCCGCCGCCCGGACCGTCACCGATCCCTGCAGACTGTGGATTTTGCGGTTGCGAATCAAGTCGCCAATGGTGCCCATGACAATCCCCCGTATACGGCTCGGCAGACGCAATGCGGCGTTCTGCCGATGTCCAGTCCTGACGTGCTGGATGGAAGCCTGAGGGGCGACAGTATATGCCGCAAACCAGTTCTGGCTTACAAAGAATTTTTCCGGAACTTACGAATTCAGGAACAACACGTAAGAGGATTGCCAGACCGAAGCCACGATTGTCCCGCGCGGCTGCCAGGTAAGCACCAGGTTGAACAGGTTGGCCGGCGGCAACGAATCGATGATGGAGGGCTCGGTGACGGGTTCCACCAGCGCCAGATAATGCAGGAAGGCCCAGACCGTGTTCTCCGCCAGGCCCTGCGCGGCAAAGGAGAGCGCGGCGTTGTCCTGGGACAGGTACCAGGCCAGAGAGGCCGCCAGGCTCACGCCTTTTTCATAGCTTTCCGGGGTAGCTTCACCGGGCGCGGGGTTGTCGAACACGATGCGCAGCCGCCGCTCCTCTTCGCGGGCGAATTCCCGTATCTTGAGCGTGCCCGTCTTGGCGCTGGATTTCCAGTCCACGTGCCGCGCCGAATCTTCGGGCTGGTAATCGCGAATGAGATAGAGGTCGTGCCCCCGGCCGCGCAGGTGGTGCTCGAATTCCCCGCTGAGCAGCGGCAGAACCTCGTAGAAGTGTTCGCTGCGCTCGAGCTTGGGATAGACGATCAGCTCGCGGCTGAGCGGCACGTTGCGCGTCTTCATCAGGAACGAGAAGGGGAAGCGGGTGGAGATGCCGAAGGCGTTCTGCGCGTAGCGGCCGCGCTGCTCGAAATACAGCATCAGCTCAGCCCCGGCGGAGCCGTTCGGGTTGATGTAAGGAAAATAGACAGGCTGGCGCAGGATGGGAGGCGAGACCGGCGGAGGCGCGCTGCGCTTCAGCCTCAGATCGCGCAGCCGGACCCACGGCTTGCGTCCCGGCGCGGGACGCGGAAACTGGAAGACGGTCGGCTCCCAGTTCCAGCTCTTGCCGTCCGCTCTCTGCTTGGGCGAGACCACGGCGACGGAAAAGGCGGGAAGCCAGCCGCTGCGGTTGCGCACCGTAATATGGGCGGGCACTTCCGTCTGGGCAAACGCCTGGTCAGGAATGTTGGCCCCAATCTCCAGCACGCGCAACTGCGCCGCCGAGGCCACGCCGCTGACCACCACCGCTCCCAGCAGCGCCGAAACGATCAGGAACAGGAGATTGTTGCCGGTGTTAAGCGCGGCGATGGCAATCACCAGCACAAAGCCGAGATAAACAGCTCCCTCTTTGGTGATCTGGTACTCGAGCGCGTAGCGCACGCGCGAGGCGGTCACGCGCCGCACCAGGTAAGGCAAGGTGGTGACGGCCACCACCGCCGCCAGCAGCAGAGCGGAGGTGGCCAGAACTGCCGTTGCCAACAGGCTACCCGCCTCGCGCGCCACCGACGAAAGCAGGGCGGCGGCCAGGGCTAAGGCGAGTCCCAGCAGCGCGATCAGGGCGCGGATAATGGCTTCGCGGCGAATTCCGGTGTGCGGGGACATGGGGAATCGAGATCGTCTAAAGCTATCTCATAAATGGCTGTAGCCACAAATGAGGCGTCATCCTTAAGCGGTGAGATCTGCGGGCGGAGCGCTTAGCTTCCTGCCGCGGCGCCATCCTTCGCGGGCTGTTCGATCTTCTTGGCCGCGCTGGACTCTCTCTCCAGCTTCTCGCGCTTTGCCCTTTGGCGGCGCCAGAGCATCAGTCCGGCATAGGCCGCGACCGCTGCCAGCGCCATGTTTACCCGTCCCAGGGTCTTGGCCAGCTCTGCCCAGTGCTCGCCAAAGGTATAGCCGAGCAGCGAGATCACCATCACCCAGGTCGCCGCGCCCAGGAAATTAAAGAGCACGAACCGGCCCCAGGGCATGCGCAACACGCCCGCCAGCGGGCCGGCGATGATGCGCATTCCGAAGATGAAGCGGGCCAGAAAAACGGTCAGGCTTCCATACTGCCGGAAGAGGCGCTCGCCCCTGGCAATAGCCTCCTTGCCCGTGCGCAGCAGGTGCGCGTAGCGGTCCAAAAGTGGCCGCCCGCCGCGCCGGCCGATGCTGTAGCCCAGATTGTCTCCCAGGGTCGCGGCCGCAATGCCGATCACAATGATATACGGGAGACTCAGTTGCTTCTCGGAGAAAGCCAGGAAGCTGGCAAACAGCAGCACGGTCTCGCCGGGCAGGGGAAGTCCGGCGTTCTCCAGCATCAGGGCGAGGAACAGCGTCCAGTAGCCATATACGCCGAAATAGCCGCGAAGAATATCGAATAACTCACTTCCTAGACCGTGCAAGAGCCTTCACCCTGGGGCTATCACCGCCCATAACTATTAAATCAGAAGCGCGAATCGTTGGCTGAACAGGGGCTTAGGTATTGAGTCAATTTGGATGGGTCGTTTATGGAAATTCCAAATTGACCCGCTCCCTGCCCTGGCCATTCAAATCATAGCCTCACGCTCTTGGGATTCAAATGGCCAATAAGGGTCTCCCACCCCAGCACGTCAAAAACAGGCCTGCCTGGAGCCCCGGCGCCGGCTCAGACGATTTGCGGAAGCGAGTCAAGCGGCGGTGCAGCAGTCTCGTTTGGGTGATCGAGAAACTTCAAAACCAGGCGGTTGAATTCCGCCGGAGCTTCTTCGTAGGGCATGTGCCCCGCTCCAGGCATGATCACCAGCTCGGAGCGCTTCAGATGGGCGGCCAGCTCGCGTCCGCTCGCGGGCGGAACCGCGCCGTCCAGGCTGCCCCAGATCAGCAGCGCCGGAAGCTGGATGGATTCCAGCCGAGGCTTGAGTTGTGCCATGTCCCGGTGCCAGGTTTTCACGATGGCGAGGCAATAATCCAGCGTTCCAGGTATGTCCATCATGCGGCTATAACCCGCAAAGGTTTCGCCAGTGAGCTTTGCCGGGTCTGCGTACAGCCGTCTTATGGCGATCCAGCGGGCCCGGCGAAGGCGTGCGCTCTGCCGCGCCATCCACCCGCCCAGCGGCGTCCTAAGCAAGGCGATGCGAAAGCGGCCGGCGCGCGACCAGGGATTCACCGGCGCAGCCAGTACCAGACGGCCGATCAGCTCCTCGCGCTCCTGCGGCTGCCGGGGTGCAAGCGCGGCCATCATCATCGCCAGGGCGCCTCCGTGGGAGGTTCCGAGCAGATCGACGCGGCTGATGCCGAGCGCGGAAAGCCATTCCAGCATGCGGCTGGCGGTGGCCTCCAGGCTCAGGTCGAGCGTACCCGGAGCGGGACGGTCCGAGTAGCCGATGCCGGGCAGATCTACGGCATATACCGTGCGCTCGCGGGCAAACGCCGCCAGGTTGTGCCGCCAGGAAAACGAGTATCCCAGCAGGCCATGAATGAGTACCAGCGGCGGACGCGGAGCTTGGGCGTTGGCCGTGGGACCGATGCGCAGATAACGCATCCTGTGGCCGGCAAATGAGTGCCACAGCTCCTGGCCGAAAGACCAGCGCTCGCCATCCTCGCCTGCGCCACTGCGGTCGCTGCCAGCGGCTTCAGGCCTTTGTGCGTTGGTGTTCAGGAAAGCCTCCTGCTTGCTTTCACCCCCCGGCTTCCGGCTGGATGCAACCGGGCAATCGCCAACAGAATCTCACTAAACGATATCGCCTCTGTCGCTTCCGTGGGGGTCAGCAGACCCCCACTTTTTTGTGTCAAGGCTTCTCAGTCTATCGCAGCTCCAAAAGCGCTGGTTTTTCAACGGCTCTCAAAAGCTATTTTGCAGCGTCCCTACGGGACTCAGCATTTCCCGATCATCTTCCCAGCGCTGAAGCGTGGGGCCAACGAACATCACGACTACGCCGCGTGTTCCGGCCAAGGGCAAGGAACCGGCCTTCAAGAGCGGCCTACGCCGCGTAGCGGCGATGCTGCGGGGTCCCCAGGAAACGCCGCTTTTGCGTTTCCTGGGGTGCAATTTAGCCCAGCGCTTCAGCGCTGGGAACGCGGTAGAAAATGCTGAGTCCCGTAGGGACGGCGCGAATTTCTGGGTTAACGGCATGGCGACCAGGAATTCGGGCCGGCGCGGTTCGTGCTGTCTTGGGAAAATAACCACGCAATGCCAAGTTCCCTTTCCACTATGTGGGATTCTTTTCCATTTTGTTTGCCCGCGGTGCTAACGTTTACTTGATAATTCCCGGAGCTATTCAATAGACAATTTCCAGGATCCATTCCATTAATCGCGGGAGCGACGGGCGAAAGAAGGCTTATGGCAATCAAGTTCAGAGGGGTCGATTTCATCGGTTTTGATTCTCTTATCTCGGAAGAAGAGCGGATGGTGCGCGACACCAGCCGCCAGTTCATCGAGGACAACCTGATCCCGATCATCGAAGAGTGCAACCGGGAGGGCCGCTTTCCGCGCGAGCTGGTGCCGGCGATGGCCGAGCTTGGCTTCTTTGGCGCGACCCTGGAGGGCTACGGCTGCGCCGGCATGAACAACGTCGAGTACGGGCTGGTGATGCAGGAGATGGAGCGCGGCGACAGCGGCGTGCGTTCGTTCGTCAGCGTGCAGTCGGCGCTTTGCATGTATCCCATTTACACCTTCGGCAGCGACGAGCAGAAGGAAAAATGGCTGCCCGCCATGGCCAAGGGCGAGAAGCTTGGCTGCTTCGGGCTTACCGAACCGGACGCCGGCTCGAACCCGTCCGCCATGCGCACCCGCGCCCGCCGCGATGGCCGCGAGTACGTGATCAGCGGCGAGAAAATGTGGATCACCTCCGGTTCCATCGCCGACGTGGCCGTCATCTGGGCCAAGAACGAAGAGCAGGGCGGCCGTGTTCGCGGCTTCCTGGTGGAGACCAACCGGCCCGGCTTTCAGGCGCAGGATGTGCACGGCAAGGGGTCGTTGCGCGCCTCGGTGACCTCTTCCCTTTCGCTGCAGGACGTGCGCATTCCCTGCGAAAATATCCTGCCCAAAACCGACGGTCTCAAGTCGGCGCTGATGTGCCTCAACCAGGCGCGCTACGGCATCGCCTGGGGCGCGGTGGGGGCGGCCATGGCCTGCTACGACACCGCCTTGCAGTACGCGCTCTTCCGCAAACAGTTCCACGACCGCCCGATTGCCTCTCACCAGCTGGTGCAGGAGAAGCTGGCTTGGATGATCAGCGAGATCACCAAGGCGCAGCTCCTGGTGCTGCAAGTGGGCCGGCTGAAGGACCAGGGACAGGCCGGCCATCAGCACATCTCCATGGCCAAGCGAAACAACGTGTGGATGGCGCTGGAGTGCGCGCGCATGGCGCGGGACATCCTCGGGGCAAACGGCATCGCCGACGAGTACCCCGTCTTCCGCCACATGGCCAACCTGGAATCGGTCAAGACCTACGAGGGAACCCACGACGTGCATACGCTTATCCTGGGTGCCGCGGTGACGGGAATTGACGCGTTTTAACCGGTTGACCACAGAGGACACGGAGGAACACAGAGACGACACAATAGGGGCTTGGATCTAGTTTCATAATCCCAAGAAGGACCTGCGTCCTCAGGGGCTAAAGAGTGTGTGTGAGAACCCCTGCATCGCCCCTACGGGGCTCGACAAGTTTCCACTAGCTTTCCCAGCGCTGAAGCGCTGGGCTAACTTGCACCCCAGGAAACGCAAAAGCGGCGTTTCCTGGGGACCCCGCAGCATCGCCGCTACGCGGCGCTGACAGTTCTTTGTTCCACTTCTCGGTCG
>JBEKQR010000134.1:0-9827 GCA_049519515.1 Candidatus Korobacteraceae bacterium | reverse complement strand
CGATCAGGCCCGCCTCCTGGCTTCCGTAGTGATAAGGAGGCGATTCCAGGCGGAAAATCAGGGTTGACCAGAAGACGTTGATGCTGCCAAACAGCATGGCGCCGGCGAAAGCGGTTTCGCGCAGCACCGGCTGCTCGGCCAGCAAGCGTCCGAGCGAGAGGAGCAGGCGGCCATAGGAGAGCTCCGTGCGCGCCTGGGTACGCGGCAACCAGGCGCGCAACACCATGGCGACAGCCAGGATAATTCCGGTGGCGATCCAATACATGGCTCGCCAGCCAAGCTGGCGGCCGACATAGCCGCCCACGATGCGTCCCAGCACCGCCCCGACGAGCAGCCCGCCCAGCACGATGCCGACGGCGCGCCCCTGCTCTTCCGGCCGCGCCAGATGGGCCGCGAAGGGCAGCAGCAGTTGGGGCACGATGCAACCTACTCCGAGGGCGAAGCTGGCCAGGCCGAGTATGGCCAGGTTGGGCGCCACGGCGACTCCGGCCAGGGCCGCCAGGGCGATAAAGCACATGATCATCAGCAGGCGGCGGCGATCGGTGGCGTCGCCCAGAGGCGTCACCAAAACAACTCCGGCAGCGGACCCGGCCTGGGTGAGCATGGCAACCCAGCCAATCTGCGCTACCGAGGCGTGGAAGGTCCGCGCCATGTCGGCCAGCAGCGGCTGGTTGTAATACATGTTGGCCATCACCAGGCCGGCGGCGGCGGCCATGGCCCAAAGCTGGCGCGGGGTCAAACCCGTTCGTCCAGCCGCCAGCGGCGCGCTCGCCGCGCGGGCCGCGGAGTTGGCAAGGCCGGGGATATCGCTCTCGGTTGGGCTCATAAAAAACGGTGTATCCGCGTGGAAAGTTTCATTCATTTTCGCCCGCGATTTCGCCGAGCTATCAGTGCCTGCACAAGAAATGTCCTGTTTAGAAGCGCGAGAAGCTGACTGCTCGCTTGACTCAACGCAGTTGCACATAGCGGCTAAACGGGCTGCGGAAAAACAGATTCCAGATCGAACGAGACCACAAGCTCTTGTTATGCCGTCTTGTAGTATCCACACCCCATAGCGCCTTGCTTGTTGCTTCGGCGCGTTTTTCCGCAGCCTGTAAAGCCGCATTTCCTTTGGCCACTGATTCCCGCGCCTGAAGGCGCGGGCTTCCACGCGAACCAGGACATTAATTATGCAGGGCTCAATAAAACCCGGCGCTTCCACAACGCGGGATCGATTGACTGTAGAACTGGCATAGAGTACACGGAAAGGCTGCCTTGGGGAAGGGCGTACTACGCCGACGTGGCTGAGTTTATCGATTTTCCAGCTAATCCGGCGGGCTTTCGCCCGGGCGAAATACTACCGCGTCACTCGCCGGGAACTCCGGTTGCGGGAGGGCGGAAGCGCTTCCACCTTGCGGACGAACTGAGACATGGATCTGCCCACCTTGTTCAGCACCTGCGCCCATTGCCGCAGATGCTGCTCCCCTTCCCTGGTCAACGAATACAGCTTCCGCGCCGGCCCCGATCCTTCCACGTCCCATTCGCTGACCACGAAGCGGTTAGTCTCCAGAATCTTCAGGGTGCGGTAGAGGGCGGCGCGCTCGATCTCCGCGTCGGTAAAAGCGTACTGCGCGAGCCCGTTGGAAAGGTCATAGCCGTAGCTTTGGCCGCGCTCGCGAATCATCAGCAGCAGCACCGGCTCAATGAAGCGATACAGATGTCCCATGGCGCAGGTGCACGGGAATTCACCCTTGTGTTTGGCGCACCTGCCGCGGGGTACCGGGATACGGCCTCCATTTTCGCTCATAGAAGCAAATTACTACTATTGACGTCGAAACTGCAAGGCCCCAGCCGGGTTCGGGGTACTCTGATTTAAGGGAATAGGGATTAGGGAATAGGGGTTAGAGTCAGGAATAATAGAGAGTTAGAGAAAGATTCAGTCCCATTACTGCAAGGCCCCAGCCGGTTCAGGGTACTCTGATTTAAGGGAATAGGGGTTAGGGAATAGGGTTTAGAGTCAGGAATAATAGAGAGTTAGAGAAAGATTCAGTTCCCTTCCCTAACTCTACTCCCTAAACCCTAAAGTTCAGACGACGGAGCGGCGGCGATCCCGCCAGGCCAGCACCGGATCCTCCAGTTCTACAAAATCATAGTGTTTCAGCGCCTCGGCGTTCCCACTTTCAGCGTAATGCAGAACTTCGCTCATCAGCGAGTTTGTTTCTTCCGAACTCATGGTTGAGGTGATCGCCCAGTACTTCCAGGGGTTAATCCAGATTTTTTTTACCGACTCGGGATGCATGACAACCTCATTAGGATCGCGGTATTAATTCCGAAGGTAGTGAGTTTGCATTGAGAAAAGAGTTGGGAAAAGCAGTGCCGTACTCCCACTCCAGCACGCAAAACCGGTGCGCTGGGGACCCCGGGAAAAACCGCCAGCGAAGCGTTGCTCTTCCGCCAAATGCAGCCGTAATTGCGGATCTCGCTATCGCAAACGTGGCGGAAGCTTGGCACTGTCTAGTCTAGCAAATTGCGGCCGCCAAAGCGACGAATGCGCAGGCAATCCGCTTCACAGGCGAGGAAATTAACGTGGCTTTAACATATACCTGAAGATTACTGGCTCACCAACTCTGGATTGCCCGCCGGTCGTAGCGCCGGCGCCCTCGCCGGCGGGTTTTCCTCATGCCCACAGGTCCCGCCGCCTGGGACGGCAGCGCCACTTTGGCAGCCCTGCTCTTATCGCAATGCCAGGCGGAGGCATCGTGAGCGCAACCCCGCCGGCTACGCTGTCGGATGTTATGTACTCACCGCCGGCGATCCACACCTGCCAACTGCGGCAGAGGTGTGGCGCCGCTGCAATAGCGGCTGCCTCAGTTGGCCAACGCCACTCCCGCCGGGCCGCGCGTGGCAGTCAGCACAAACTCTTTGCCGTTATGCACGGTCTGGAACCGTATACGATTACCCTCGACTTTTCCGTCGAAGTGGTTAAAGGCGGTATCGAAGCTCATCTCGCCGCCCCTCAGCTTCAGGCTTGAAATGGTGCTCTCCTTGCCGTTGATGGTCAGAGTGCCGGAGACGTTCTGGAACTTCTGTTTGAGCATGAGCGTATAGCGGTCGTTCACGCCGGCCCCGGCCATGCTCCATTGCCATACGCCGGCCACTTGCGCGGGCACAATCCAGAGGTGAACGATGTGTTCACGATCGGCCTTCACCTTTTTGGTTTCGTCCGGTATCCAGTCGTCCATATCGAAGTCGTGCGACACCACCGGGGTTCCCGGCTTCAACTGGCTCAGCAACGTGGGCCGCAGTTTGACGTTGAGGTCCGGCAGCAGATAAAGAGTAACGGCGGTAGCTTCGTGGAAGTCGAACTCAAACAGGTCCCCGAGGACGAACTTTACCTTGTCGGTCACATGCACCGCCTGGGCATTCTCGTTGCTCTCGCGAATGCGCTGCGGGTCGATATCGATGCCGACACCGCGCGCGCCATAGCGCAGGGCGGCGGTTATGACCAGGCGCCCGTCGCCACAGCCGAGATCGTAAACCACGCTGTTGCCGGAAACCGCGGCCATGCGCAGCATCTCGTCCACCACGGGCTTCTCCGTGGGGACGAAAACCACATCCGGCGTTCTCAGCTTCTGCGCCCCTGCGAACACGGCCAACAGCAACACCAGCAGCAGGCAATGGCAGCGACGAATCGATTTCATGAATCCTCCTCTACGGTTGGTTGGCGTGAGTTGTTGAACCGCTGCCGGAGGCGGGAGGCAAACAGCACTGCCGCTCCCGCCAGCAGCACAACCACTCCTGCCATCGCGCCCAGGCCCGTGTACGCCAGGCTGGCGTAAAGCAGATAAGCGGAAGTGGCGATGAACACAATCGGGGTGAAAGGGTACGCGGGAACCCGGAAGGGGCGCTCGATCTCCGGCTCCCGCCGCCGCAGCACGATCAGCGCCATCCCGCTCAGCAAAATGAAAAACCAGAAGACCGGGGCCGTGAACTCGACCATGGTCTTGAATCCCTCGCGGGTTGCCGTCCCCATGGCCACCAGAACCAGCGCGACTGCCCCCTGAATGGCCAGGCTGGCGCGCGGGGTTTGCGAAGACGCCGACCACTCGCTCAAGCGGCTGAAGATGGGAAAATCGCGCCCCAGGGCAAAATTGGTGCGCGCCCCGGTGAAGACGGTCCCCTGCAGAGATCCTAGCGCGGTAATCATCACCAGCAGGCTGACCAGGGTGGCGCCGAGCTCGCCGGCGCTGCCGCGCATCAGCTCCGTGGCCACGGCGTTGGCGGTGGCTACGCCACGCAGTCCCAGGCCGTGCAGCAGCGCCAGATTCACCAGCAGGTAAATAGCCGTGATCAGCCCGATGCTGCCCATCAGGGCCAGAGTCATGTTGCGGCGAACCTGCTTCAGCTCAGCCGAGATGAACCCGGCTTCCTGCCAGCCTCCGTAGGTAAGCAGAACGAAGACCATCATCAGCCCGAAGCGCGAATGCGACGGCCCCGGCGCGGCCGCGACAGTGGCGACCGTGGCGGCCGGCGACATACGCAAGCCCGCAACCACCACGGCCAGCAGTCCGGCGACCTTGCAGATGGTCAGCAGGTTCTGCGTCCAGCGGCCAAATTGCACGCCCCTGATGTTCACCATGGTGATGGCGACAACGGCCAGGGCCGCGTAGATGGAAGATGAGTGGCGTCCCAGCGGCGCCAGCTTGGCGGCATAGTCGCCGAAAACGAATCCGAGCATGGCGATGGAGCCGGTCTGGATGACCGCCAGCCGCGCCCATCCCAGCAGGAAGGCGGGAGTATCGCCAAAGGCGCGCCGGATGTAGTAATAAATGCCGCCGGAATCGGGATAAGTTGTGGCCAGTTCCGCGTAACACAGCGCGCCGAGGAAGGAGAGCAGTCCGCCCAGGCACCATACGGCGATGGCGGCGAAGGCGCTTCCGGTATTGGAGGCGACCAGTGGCGGGGTTTCGAAAATGCCGGCGCCGACTACGATTCCGACCACAATCGCGATGGCGTCGGCAACAGAGAGGGTTTGTCGAACCGCCGCCGTGCTCGTCCCCGGCATTCTTCTCTCCAGATTCAGCCTGTGCCGGCCATGGTAGCACGAAGGCTCGCAAAGCCAAGCCAGGAAACGGGATGCGCGGCAGATTATGCCGGGCGCAAAGATGCTGCATACCGCAAAGATGAACGTCATTCTTCCAAGCGAACGATGCGCCGAATAGCCCTTGTCCCAGATAGTTTGCTCGGGGTGGCCGGCTCTCTTTTCTCACCTGAGCCTCTGTGCGTCGCGAGTCGAGGAATCTTGCTGTGCCCTCGCCTCGGAGGGCATCGGGATACACCTACCGAGAAGCGGCCTTTAGCGCTTGCAGCGTTATAATTAGGTGTTGGCGGTCGAATCGGATGGTCGCTTCCGAGCCGCGGTAAATCCCGGCAACTCCGGCGAGCAATCGTTCGGAAACCGGGACTCCCACAAATGCCGATGTTGCGTTTGTGGGGTACTGCATCGCGGACCCCAGGCAAGGCTCTGCTGAACCTGGTCAGGAAGAGGAAAGTCCGAACTCCGCAGAGCAGTGTGCCGGATAACGTCCGGGCACCTCAGGCTGCGGTTTCCTGGCGGACGCTCACGCGTCGGCTGTGGCGAACCGGGCTTGGGATGACGGAAAGTGCCACAGAAAACATACCGCCGATCGCCGCTCCGGCGGGGTCCCCAGCAAACGCCGTTGTTGCGTTTGATGGGTGCTTCCGCAAGGAAGGCGAGGTAAGGGTGAAAAGGCGCGGTAAGAGCGCACCGCCTGCGCAGCAATGCGCAGGGCACGGAAAACCCCACACGGAGCAAGACCAAATAGGGAGGGACTTCCGCAAGGAATACGCACCGGCTCGGCGCGTCACAACCTCCGGGTAGGTCGCTGGAGCCGGGCAGCAATGTCCGGCCAAGAGGAATGACCGTCCTGCCGGCGTTCGCCGGCAGACAGAATTCGGCTTATAGATTCGACCGCCACTAACTTGTTTTATTTTGTACTGCTTGGCAGGAAGGGAGTGGAGAGTCAAGAAGTCGTGCCATAATCTCGCCATGAGACTCACATGGCTAAGCTTTTTGGCCCTTCGGTTTTTGGCGATCCGCGACTGAGCGCACTGGCGCAAAGGGGAATACCATCAGTGCCGCAAGTACGAGCGGCAGGCTCGCCACCCACCGTAATCGATTCAGGAACCCACCTGTTCGGAAATCAGTGGCGCTTCCTCTTAAGATAAAACTGATGCTCCTGCTGAAATTTCTTATACCGTCCCTGCTGATCTGCCTCTTGTCGCTGGCCGAGCGCAAGTGGGGAGCCGCCATCTCCGGTGCGCTACTGGGATTCCCGGTGACCGGCGGGCCGGTGGTGTTCTTCCTGGCTTTGGAGCAAGGGGTCTTCTTCTCGGTGCGAACCGCAGTTGCCAGTTTGCAGGGGCTGATTGCACTAGCTGCGTTCGCGCTGGTTTATTCGCTGATGGCGCGTTCGCGTGGCTGGCTGGCCAGCATCCTGGTCGCAATCCTGGTGTTCCTGGCCATCGCCGCCGCCATCCTCGAACTCCCGCTACACCACCCAGCATGGGCTTTTATCCTCACCTGTGGCGTATTGCTGGCAACGCTCTGGGCGTTTCCGAAATTTTCCGCTAGCGGGGGCACGAACCATCTTAGTGGCCGTGAGTTGATCTGGCGCATGATCACCGCTGCTGTGCTGGTTTCCCTACTGACCGCCGTTGCTCCCCTAGTCGGTCCGGTTGCCAGCGGGCTGGCGGTAATGGTCCCTGTCTACACCAGCATTCTGGCGGTTTTCAATCACATGAAGGGTAGCTCGCGGGCCATGGCGGTGCTAAAAGGTCTGGTCACTGGGGCATTCAGCTCCGCCACCTTCTTTGTGATCGTTGCTTTATTTTTGGAGAAGCTAACCATCGTGGTCTGTTTCGGGGTGGCGGCACTTGCCTGCCTGGCAATGCAGATGATAATGCTTCGGTACCTGCACAAAGGATCTCCCGCTACATCTGTCAGCGTAGCCTCCGAATAGGAAATCAGAAGGGAAGAAAATCGATGAAGGTGGTTTTGATCAGTGGCAGCCCTAGAGCAAATGGCAATACAGCGATAATCATCGACGAGTGCGCAAAGATCATCCAGCAGGCCGGTGTCGAAACAGAGGTCTTTTCCTTGGTGGATATGCCGATCCGGTCATGCGTGTCCTGTCACAAATGCTGCACCTTAGGAGAGTGCGGCATTGAGGACGGCTTGAATGACATCATTAAGGTGATCCGCAGCGCCGAAGGACTGATCGTCGGCACTCCAGTTTACTTCGGTACAGCCCGCGGGGATGTATTGTCGGCCTTGCAGAGAATCGGGTACGTTTCGCGAAACACGAATAAGTTCCTGGCAGGGAAGATCGGAGGCGGCATTGCCGTGTCGCGGCGGAATGGCCAGGATTTCACCGTGCGCGAGATGCTGATGTTCTTCCTGGCTAACGATATGGTCGTGCCAGGTTCAATTCACCCGAACATTGCTTTTGGCCGAAAGCCTGGCGAGGTTACTGCCGATCAAGAAGGTATGGATACGGCTCGTCACTTTGCCGCCAACGTCGCACGCCTGGTGAAGAAGCTGCATGCGAGGGCGGAGGCTTGATCTGCGTCCGCCACCACCTTCCTCTGGTTCGAATTACCCGGAGAAAAAGTAACTTATATCGAGCTGAATAACTTCCGGTTCACCTCCGGCAATACCGAAAACGCTGAGAAAACCTACTCCTTCAAGGCGCGGTACTCATCCACGGTCCCGATGGCGGCCCGGTAATCACTCCGGCAACTCTGATTCAGGAGCTTGCATCCAGAATCCCTATAGCCCTTACTCCCAAAAGTAACGGCTCGTTGAGAATTTTTTCTGATGACATATTTTCGCCGTTTGTGCGGAACGACACTTCTCACTATGGTATTGCTTAGCGCCAATGCACTATGTTGGGCCGGGCACGTCTTCAATCATCTGGAAGACGCGTCGGGCTGGTTGTCATGCGGGGCGTCCTGTGCCGGTGGAGAAACGAACGGGGTTTTCTGGATGGCCCAGAATCAAACCAGCCCGTCATTAGACGGCAGTAGCATGGAGATGTACAGCTCAAGCATAGGCGAATATTCCAACTCGCTTTTCTATCTAAGGTTTAACCAAGGCAATAAATATGACTACGCGCAGAACTTCATATGGGACTTCTATGTAAACATGGATAGCGCTTCCGTCCAGTCAGGTGAGGCCCTGGAATTTGATCAATTCCAGTTCGTAAATAGCTGGTCTTATATGATGGGAACGGAATGTTCCTACGGTTCCGGTAAATGGGACGTTTGGGATAACTACAAACTAGCATGGGTCCATACGAATATTCCATGTGCCAAGTTCACGCCAAATACGTGGCACCACATTCAACTCCACGCCACGGCAAACCATGCAGCCCATGAGTATACATTTCAGTCCATCGTAATCGATGGCCATGCTTACCACCCGCAAATGACATTTAAAGCCAAATATATGCCCGATTGGGTTGGCGGCGAAAATCTTGGCGTCCAGCACCAGCTGGATGTCAAACCTCAGAGCGCGGGGTACCACGTGTGGATTGATAAGTCCACCTTTACGATCTGGTAATCAGTAAGCGTTTCCGGACATTCCAATGTTCCAGCGCCACGGACTGCAGCCGTTTTCGCCTGGGACTTAAGGGGTATGAAGCTGGGGATTTGAGCGGAAACGAGCCACGTTTTTGGGGCCTGAATCCAATCCGTGGTGGTCGTTGCTCTTTCTGGCAGGGCAGGACCGCAATTCGGCACCGAGGCCTACGGTCAGGCCGACCCTTGCCAAGAACTCGCCGCAAAAACCGATGGTGGTGCAGTTTGGAAACTGCACCACTACCCAAAATCAGACAGTTTACTAATGAATAACTTCTCAGACCCGAATGTGGCAACTCCGGTAACCAGAGCTGCCATCTCAACGAGAGCTGCCGGAGGTGGCGTTCACGAAGGAATTGCCGGCCGCCAGCATGAGTCGATTCGCGACTAGGTGCCCCCGAATGAGAAAGTACGTTCCCCTGGTTTTGACCCTGGTGTTTTCAGTGTCCCTGTTTGCCGGCGCGTCGAGTTCGTCCAGCAGCGGGATTGTCAGCAGTCTCGGCGCTGCGGCCTCTAATCCGGCGCTGCAACCGATTCAGCACATCATCTTCATGTTGCAAGAGAACCGGTCGTTCGACCATTACTTCGGGCATCTCAACGCCTACCGCGCGACGCTGGGGCTGCCCGCCGCCGCCGACGACCTGGTGAGTCCGCACGATCCCAACAGCGGTAAAGCAGAAACGCTGAACCCCAATCCTACCCACGATGGCAGCACCTGTCCCTGGTCGACCACCACCGGCACCTGCACGCCATTCAAGATGGTCTCGGACTGCATCTGGGACCTCACGCCGGCGTGGAACGAGGCCCACGTGGACCTCACCGCTAATATCTCGTCCAAGGTGCTGATGAACGGATTTGCCCGCGAGGCCGGCACTTACTCGCTTAGCTACCCGGACAAGAAGAACGGCAACGCGATCTATGATGTTGGCGGCTGGCGCGCCATGGGGTACTACGACTACACCCAGTTGAACTACTACTACTACCTGGCGACACAGTTCGCTACCTCGGACCGCTGGTACTCGCCGGTGCTGTCGAAGTCCGAACCCAATCACCTGTTCGGACTGGCCGGCACATCGCAGGGATGGATAGTCGTTCCGACCAAGCAACTGCCGGCGCCCACCATCTTCAACCTGCTGCAGAAGGCCGGCGTTACCTGGAAGGTGTACTACACGGACACCATTCCGGGG
>JBEKQR010000133.1:0-9944 GCA_049519515.1 Candidatus Korobacteraceae bacterium | reverse complement strand
ACCTGCCGCACACCGCCAGGTCCGCGGCTGATGGTGACCCCGCGCCGGTCATCATGAATGTATTGGGCTTTGCCGCGGGAATCGAACCTGGCTACCTTGCCGTTGCCTTCAAACCCTCTAACCTTGTTCTGATTGTCGACCATTTTCCGAGTCCCGCCAGGACCCTGAACGGTCCGCACGGGCTCTCGAGGCGGCGGCAAGTGATGCGGGTCGCTATGCAGTCCTACAGGCGCGACATGGGGCGTGGGCTTTACTGGACCGGGGGTCGGGCCAGGATGCGGGCCGGGATGTGGTCCGGCAATTGGTCCGGGAGTCGGACCGGGCTTCACCGGGCCGGGAGTTGGACCAGGATGCGGTCCCGGAGTCGGGCCAGGTTTCGGCCCGGCAACTGGTCCGGGAGTCGGACCGGGCTTCACTGGTCCGGGAGTTGGGCCAGGTTTCGGCCCGGCAACTGGGCCGGGGGTCGGACCAGGCTTTACCGGTCCGGGAGTTGGGCCAGGCTTCACCGGGCCGGTGGTGGTAGGTTTGGTCGAGCCAGGCGGGAGCACATCGCGGCCTGTGGCGAGATCGTGCCCCGGTGGCGGGGTCGTGGTGGTGCCGGGCTTCGCTGGCCCGGTTGTGATCGGGCTAGGCTTCACCGGGCCGGGAGTCGTGGTGGTTGTGGTAGTGGGCTTTACTGGTCCAGTGGGCTTCGGCGCCGTAACTGTGGGCTTAGGCGCCGTAACTGTAGGCTTCGGTGCAGGCGGAGTAGGCTTAGGCGCCGTGGCTGTAGGCGGCCTCGCAGGCGGAGTAGGCTTCGGCGGGGGCGGCTTTGGCGCCGGCGGAGTAGGCTTCGGCGGAGTAGGCTTCGGTGCAGCCGGCTTCGGCGCTGGAGCGTTCTTAGGTGGAGGTGGGGAAGGTTTCCCCTTGTCCTTATCCTTATTGTCTGCCCAAACCCATACCGAAACAATGACAACGACTAGAAGTGCAACCCACTTCCAACGCATTCTGTGGCAGGTCTTACTTGATTCCACAAAACCCTCCCCTGTGGACCATTGCTAGCTCCACGTCAACAGCGACAAATTCGGCAAGGATGGCTGCGTCGCTGATTGCTACTGACCACCCTCACAAAAGCCCGGCGCCGAGCTCTGTTTTGTCCCCTTACCTGCTGTGTTGCTTAAAGGAACGGCACAAACACACCAAATTGGGAGCCCGTCCTAGCTGGCCCACTTCAGCCGAACCGACAGTTCGCAGATGCAACTTCACCCACATTTGCGGGGTTCCCGAATGAATTGTTAAAAGGGCCGAATTAAGAAGCCGGTATAGCGCGCGAGCGCGGCCAACTCAGGGAAACAAAACTATCGCTAACTCTAAGATACGGAACCCGTAAGCGTGGAACTCAAGTACTTCATGCTCTAACTTCGGCCTGGGATTGCTGGACACACTATAGGCGCGGCAAGCCGGGCCTACAAGTACACATAAGTGCTTTCCAATTCTTTGGCAGTTTGATGGCCATTCCCCGACTCGCCCCAGCGGACTGCCTCTGCTCGCCGCGATAACGCCGCCCTATTCATTTGCCGGCGGGGCAGGCGCAGGCGGCAAACGACTTGGCTGTGTAATTCGCCAATGCGCAGACGTATAGCGGCCAGAAGGGTTTGAGTTCGGAAGAGCGGTCGCCTACATAGTAATTGCGAATGTATGCCTGGCTGGTTTCCGTCGTCGTCGCGCGATCGTGTCCGAACCCAGCAATCAGTTTCTTCACCGTCGAGGACGAGAATTGTGCTTCATGGTAAGTCCCGGCGTAGTCGTACTCTCTGGACCAGACGGCGGCAATACCGGTCTGATTTGAGGCTGCAATCACCTCGTAATCCTGCAGGACTGCGGAGGATGGATTCACACGGGCAATGATGAATGATGGGTTATTGCCATCAACCGGCGAGACCGAAGGAACCACCTTGATCGCGACGCCATGCTCGAATGAGCTGGGTAGGGCGCTGCCGGGGGGCTCCAAGAGACGCATTTCATCCATGTGGGAGTGAGCGAAGATTCCAAGTTGCACGACGCCGGCATACTCGATCAGCAGATCGGCCAGCTTATCCGAGGACAGAAATTTTTCAGGCATCTGGCTGCCGCAGATGTTCTTGAACTCTGCAGCGGTAGAGTAGGGATCGATGCCCGGCGGGATGTGGCCCATCACCCAGGCCTTTTGACCGAGCCGCCGCGCCTGCGCCAGTTGCTCCTGCAACCAGGTCATTTCCGCGGTAGCTGCCGCGGGGTCGGGCTTACCGGCACAGGTGCTGTATTTGGGAGATAGAAAAATGTCATTGACGACGATGAGGCGCGTGTCGCGCATGGGCGCTGCCATCGGCAGGCTGTAATATCCACCTTTGGCAAAAACCTCCAGCGCCTGCTTCCGCTGTGACGGAGGCAGGCCTTTGGCTACGATCCTGCCAGTCTGGGCCAGAAAGTCGCTTCCGGGATCCAACTGGTAGTCGCCGCACGCGGTGTCGTTATTGCCAAGGGCCACATAGACTGGCATGCGCGGAAAAGAAGCGCGCAGCTCTCCCATCACAAAGCTCAGGGTCTTCAAAACGAACGCCTGATAGTCGCCCTGGGTTGATCCGGGAAGAAGCGCCGTGTACCGGCAAGAAAAGGCATGGGCAATAAGGTCGCCGCTGACCGTCATGAACTTTGCGTCGGGTTGCCGGGACCGCATATCCTGCAGGCTGGAGCGCAGCAGGGTGTAGGGCGTATCGACGCCATGCGCATGACACTTCTGCTGCAGCGCATCAAATGCCTGCTGCTGATCTGGCGAAGGCGGAGCCGCGAGAATTGAATTCCACTGGCTCACCGGGGCGGCAACAAGCTGCTGCACCCTGGCAGGATCATGAAAAGGATCAAAGTGGATGTCGCTGACCAGGAGAGCGGCGAAGGTGCGATCAGCCGCTTCCGCAGCCTCTGCGGCGCGGCGCCGCTGCCCGTCTTTGGAGTTGGAATTGGAAGACGAAGCTGGTTGCGTTTGGCCATGGCTGGCCAGTGGGAGGCCAATCGAAATCAGCAGGCAAAGTGAAAAGGTGATTTGCAGCCGGGAAAGCTTGCGAATTGATATCAACGGTGCTCCCTCAGTGGCAGCGGAGAAGCGGGTAATGTCTCTCGGGAAAGCATTTTACACTTTGTGGCGGCCGGCAAACGGCGCAAGCATCAGTCATCTGATTGCAGAAACTTCAGTAGCTTGACGAGCTGCTGGTTTTTGCGTCGGACGACTTCGGCGCGGTCCTTGCCTGACCAGTCGTAGTACCCCTTGCCGGCTTTCAATCCCAGCTCTCCCCTGGCTACCTTATCCCGCAGCAGAGGCGGGGGCTCCTTCACGTCGCAAAGATCGGGGAAGATGGTGAGCTCGGAGCCGAGCTGAGTATCCAGCCCGTTCAGGTCGCGTTGTTCGAAGGCGCCGGAGAACAGCAGCCGCAGGGCAAAGCTGTTCTTGAGCGCAGCGTCCACGCCTTCGACGCTGGCCACGCCCTCTTCGACGATGTGCATGGCCTCGCGCATCATGGCATGCTGCAGGCGATTGCCGATGAACCCTGGCACATCTTTGCTGACATGCACCGGCTTCTTGCCGGCCGCCGTCAGGCACTGCATCACCGAGTCGAGCACGCGCGGGGCGGTGCAACCGGTGGTTACGACCTCGACCAGCGGAATCAACTGCGGCGGATTCCAGAAGTGGGTTCCGATCACCCGCTCCGGAGACCGCGAAAATCCGGCAAGCGTGGTGATCGGGATGGCGGAGGTGTTGCTGGCGAAGATCGTCTCCGGCTTCGATAACTGATCGAGCCGCGCGAACATCTGCCGCTTGACCTCAACCTTCTCGGGAATGACCTCGAAGATCAGGTCGGCTCCTGAGACGGCCTCATCGAGCGTTCCGGCAAAGCTGAGATTCTTTTTAGCCGAAACCGCCTGGGCTTCCCCGATCAGCCCGTTTTCCAGCAGCATTGCGATACTGCTCTCGATGCGTCCACGCGCGCTTGCCAGCGCCTCCGGCAGGCTGTCGGTCAGGCTGACGCCCAGGCCGGCCTGCGCCATAACCTGGGCGATGCCGTGACCCATGGTGCCCGCCCCGACCACCGCAATCCGTTTTATCTGCTCTATCTTGAGCATTCCTTATTCCGTTCCACTTCATTGCGCTCTGGGCGCCCCACCCTCGCGCCCGCTTTCGGCGCTAGGGTGGGTTTCTGCTAGCTGGCTTCCGCGGCGGCAGCGGCGGTCTCGATCGGCAGCGGACGAAGCGACTTCAACATAAACACGACGCAGAGAATGCCGACGACGGTGATCGCGCCGCCAAGGGCCAGCGCCGACTGAAAGCCGAACTGCTGCGCCACCCAGCCGGTCAGGAACGGTGCGGCGATGGAAGCCACGGCTCCGGAAGTATTGTTGACCCCGCCGAGGGTCCCTGCCATGCCCTTGGGCGCGAGGTCCTGCGGGAAGGTCCAGGTGATGGCCGAGCAGGCGGATTCTCCGGCCATGGCCAACACCAGCAGCCAGGCCGCGGTGGTGGCGCTTTCGACGTATCCGGCGAAGATTACCGCCAGCGAGACGATTTGCATGGAGACGAGCAGACTCTTCTTGACCTTTGTCGCGTCCAGACCGGAGTTGATCAGTTTGTCGGAGACGATTCCGGCCAGCGGCTGCGTCACCATTCCGGCGATCCACGGCATGGTGGCGTAAAAGGCCACGCTCTTCAGATCTAGCTTGCGGGCGAAGACCAGGTATCCGGGCAGCCAGGTCAGGAACAGGTAGTAGAGGTAGTCCTGGCAGAACTTCACGCAGATCATTGCCCAGGTGTTGCGGTAACGGAGCAGGGGCATCACGGGAACGCGCGTCTTCGCCACCGTGCCTTCCTGGGTGGAAGCGCCGCCTTTCTCGCGAAAGGTGAGGAACCACAACGCCACCCAGGTCAGGCTGCCCAATCCGGTGGCGTAAAAGGCAACGTGCCAATTGGGATGGGCCTTCGATCCGAAGGCCATCATCAGTCCGATCATCAGCGCCGGGCAGAGGGCGAAACCGACGCGCAGCCCCGCCATGAATACGCCCGTCGCCATGCCGCGCTCGGATTTATCGAAGCGCTCGGCAATGACCTTGGTGGCCGCCGGAAAGTTGGCCGACTCGCCCACGCCGATCAGGATGCGGGTGACCAGAAGCGTTCCAATACCTTTTGCCAAGCCGGTAGCCGCCGAGGCGAACGACCACAAAGTCGCGCCCAGGCCATAGACCTTCTTTACCCCGTAGCGGTCGCACAGCCATCCCGCGGGCAGATTGCCCAGCAGGTACGCCCATCCGAACGCAGACAGCACAAAGCCCATGGTAGTCAGGCTGAGGCCCAGGTCTTTGGCAACAAAGCTGTTGGCAATGGCGAGGCTGGAGCGGTCAAGCGCGTTGATGGCGTTGCCGCTGAAAATCAGGAACAGAATCCAGTACTTCGTCCACGTCTGGCGGGTTTCCATGAGGTCTCCTTGCTCCATCAACCCATGCACGGATGAATGAACGCGCGTATTCCAACACCGTAGCGGGCAAGACCGGTTGCTTGTTGATGGTGGCTAACTATTCTGACATTTCTGCCGGGCTGGTCAAGCTGTTTGTGTGGTAGAGGGGCGAAGGTGGAGACACGGCAAGATGGTGCAAGGCCGTAGCGGCAGAGGCCGTCAAAGCAGGTTCCGAGCTCTCCTCAAAAAGCGAAAACGCCGGACCCAAGCCCGGCGCTTCCACCATTCGCTGGTTGCGCAATCACCTGCGGGCAGCGATTCTCGGATGACCCGTTTGACCACCGCCACTGGCGCGACCGCCACTCGCGTGGCCGCCGCCTCTCGGCACAGACCTGGGGACTGGTTGGCGGTTCATCGACGGCTGTCGCGAGCTCGCTGCCGGACCGCCGGGGCGGCCACCATAGTTCCCCGCGCGCTGGGCGTTTGCCGCAGGATGATGGTTCACTCCGCCAGGAGTTCTGTTGTAACCGCCAGGCCTGTTCGCGGCAGGAGCGCCGCGAAGTGCCGCATTCCGCCGATTGATGCTTCCAGCGCCGTGGTTGAATGTAGGCGTCCTGAGGCGGAAGGTAGCGCTGGTCTCCAGGCCGGCTGTCGCGGGGGCCTCCTGGCCCGCGCACGTTGGCTGCCGGCGTGGACGCCGCCAGGACAGCCGGTCTCCCACCCCAGCAAGCCAAAAGCGGGCTTGCTGGGGACCCAACAGGTCCCTCGCGGGCTAAAGCCCGCTCGGAATATTGATAATAAAGGCCCTCTTACGGCGCGGCTCAAGGCACCCCAGCAAGTCAAATGCGGACTTGCTGGGGACCCCGCAAAGCCGCGCCCCTTCAAAACAACCGCTCGCTTGGGTTTTTCAGCAGTCTGCTAGGCCGTCATCATTGAGCGGATGACCTCACGCATGTCGCCCACCTGCTCCAGGGTATTCACGCGCTGGATGAGCTCCTCCGTCCGCTTGGCGCCCAGTACCGGTGTCATCAGGTCACGCGCCTTGGCGTTCAGCGCCTCCGTAGTTACAGGATTTTCCTTGGTGCCGGGCGGGTGCGGGGTAAAGTGGCTGACGGTTTTACCGTCGTTCATGGTTACTTCGACCAAGCCGCTGCGTGGGGCGGCGGGATTATTCAGCTTGGGGTCTCCCACCACCTGCACACGTTTCATTACGGCGCGTATTTGCGGGTCGTGCATGTGCTCGCGCGAGTGGCTGTTGGCAAACGATACGGCGCCGTCCACCAGGGCGGTGGCAATCAGGTATTGGCAGTTGACGTCGGGCATCGGACTGTTACTGACGATGCCGGGACCGTCCTCCGGCAGCCGGACAACAATGCGCTCGACATTATCGGGGCGCAAGCCATACTGTTTGCGGAGAGTGAAGAATGCATCCAGCGGAGCCTGGTTGGGGTAGCCTACGGAAAACGTCTTGATGCCCGTCTCCGAGACAAAGAACCGGCTGCCAATCTCGGACATAATCTCCTCCGGGTGTGGCTGCGAGGAAAGCGCTTCCAGCGCGTTGTGCCTTCCGCTCAGCACATCGTGGACGGCGGTAAATCCGGCCTGAACCATGACCACCGCAGTCACCCCGTTGCGGGCGCCCATGCCGCCGATGTCAAAGGCTTTTTCGATGTGATCATGGTCCTCCACCCAGCTCCAGAGGCCTGACACCTGCTGCGCTGCATAGGAAAGCGCATAGCGCATGCCGGTTTCATCCAGGCGGGCCAGGGAGGCCGCTGCCGCCATGCCGCCCATGGTGGAAACGGGACACTCGATCCCGCGGTGACCGCGCCGCACCGCTTCATGGTCAAGAGCGACGACGAAACGGCAACCGACATCGTAGCCAAGCGCCACCGCCCTGAGTACGTCCATCCCCGAGCGTTGCTCCCGCTCCGCCATGGCCAGGGCGGCGGGCACTACACCGGAGCCAGGATGCGCTTTGGTCAACGGATCGACGTCATCGGTTTCGTCCGAGTGCGCGAACATCCCATTGACCAGCGCGGCGTTGATGGCTGAAGTCTTGATATCGGTGGCCAGAACCGTTGCCTCCGGCGTGCCGCCCTGCCCGCGTATGTAACGGATGGCCGCCTCGCCGGGTTTGAGACGCGAGCCCGAAACCATGGCCCCGATCGCATCCAGCACGCGATGCTTGGTGTCCAGCAATGCCTTGTGTGGCAGGCCGCGGTCTCGGGCCGCCACCATGTAGCCCGCCAGCCGGCCGGTAAGATCGGGAGGAATTGTCGAAGTTGATTTAGAAGCCCCTTGGCTGACCGGAAAAGCTGCGCCAACGGCTCCATTTGCCGGAAGCGCCGAGGCCGCGATGAGTCCGCCCGCACCCTGCAAAAGGCGGCGCCGGGTTAAGGTCGAACGCTCACTCTCTGTAGGCATGTTGCCGCGATTGTCTCCCACACCCCCTCCTCGTTGAAAACGTGAATTCTCTGTGCTCACGACATAATAAGCTTTATTCATGCAATAGCGAAGCCCGCGATCGATTCCGCACGGCTCCTCGTGCCGGCGCCCCGCGGTCCTCCTCCCGACTCGGCCTCGGCTTCAGCGGCCGGGCGCCAAGTGTGCGCCGTCGGAGAATGATGCGGATGCTTTCTGGCTTGCCCGGGCACAGGGCTTGTATTAACCGCGAATCTGGGCGTTTAATTACAGAGAGCTCGTTTCATAAATCAATTTCCGTAGAAGCGGTTATCCCTGAAGGGCTAAAGTGTGTTTGAGCCTCGGTTACCACAGAGTAGTGGAACAAAAAATTTAGCCCGGCGCTTCGGCGCTGGGACGCTCAGGGAGGAGCGGTCTAGACAATGAGCCAACCAAGCCAAGTACCTGAACTGAAGATGCGGAGCGAAGTGCGGGACGGAATGCGTATCGACTGGAACGCGCCAATTGTAATGGACGACGGAGTAACGATGCGGGCCGATGTATTCCGTCCTATTGCCGATGGCAAGTATCCGGCGATCCTGACCTACGGAATTTACGCCAAGGGCCTCTCCTACCAGGAAGGCTATCCCATGCAATGGGAAAAGATGGTCAAGGATCATCCAGATATTCTGGAAGGCTCCACCAACAAGTATCAGAACTGGGAGACCACCGATCCCGAACGTTGGGTGCCGCATGGCTACGTCGTGGTGCGGGTGGATTCCCGCGGCGCCGGCTGCTCGGAAGGCTTCATGGAACCTTTCTCCCCGCGAGAGACCGACGACATGTACCTGTGCATTGAGTGGGCCGGAACGCAGCCCTGGAGCAACGGCAAAGTAGGCCTTCTTGGCATCTCCTACTACTCCTACACTCAGTGGCGCGTGGCGGTCAAGCACCCGCCGCATCTGACCGCGATCATCCCCTGGGAAGGACGCAACGACTATTATCGCGACTCTCTTTATCACGGCGGCATTCTCTCGCAGTTCCAGGAGCGCTGGGCCAAGACGCAGGTTGCGCACGTGCAATACGGGCGCGGAGAGCGGGCCAAGAAAAACCCGAATACCGGCGAGTCCATTGCCGGCCCGATCACGCTTACCGACGAAGAGCTGGCGAAGAATCGCATCAACATCTATGAAGAAATCAAGAAGCACCCGCTGTTCGACGACTGGCACCGCGAGCGCAGCGTCGATCTCTCGCAGGTCACCGTCCCGCTGCTGACCTGCGCCAACTGGGGCGGCCAGGGCATCCACCCGCGCGGCAATTTCAACGGCTTTGTCGAGCCGGCCTCGAAAAAGAAGTGGCTGGAGGCGCACGGCGACTCCCATTGGTCGCTTTTCTCGGCCAAGTATGGCCTCGAACTGCAGAAACGCTTCTTCGATTACTTCTTGAAGGGCATCGACAACGGCTGGGAGAAGCAGCAGCCGCGCGTGCAGCTCAACATCCGCCATCCCGGACCGAAGTTCGCCTTGCGCGGAGAAAACGAGTGGCCTCTGGCGCGCACGCAGTGGACCAAGTTCTATCTTGATCCGGCCAACCTGGCGCTCAGCTCCAGCCACGTGGCCAAAGGCACAGGCGTTGAGTATGAAGCGCTCGGCAAGGGGCTGACGTTCTGGATGCCGCCGCTGGCAAAGGCCACCGAAATCACGGGGCCGATAGCGGCCAAGCTGTTCATTTCGTCCGCGACTAAAGATGCCGACCTGTTCCTGATCGTGCGCGTCTTCGACCCGCAAGACAAGGAGCTGACCTTCTTTGGCTCGACCGATCCCAACACGCCGATTGCCAACGGCTGGCTGCGGGCGTCGCATCGCCGGCTCGACCCGGCGCGCACGCTGCCCTATCGTCCGTATCACCCGCACGACCGCGTGGAGCCACTTACGCCAGGTGAGGTCTACGAGTGTGACGTCGAAATCGTGCCCAGCTGCATTGTCGTGCCGACGGGTTGGCGGGTGGCGCTCTCGATCCGTGGTAAAGACTACGAGTACGAAGGCGAGCTGGACGAGTTCGGCAAGAAGTTCTACTACGGCACCC
>JBEKQR010000132.1:0-17105 GCA_049519515.1 Candidatus Korobacteraceae bacterium | reverse complement strand
GCGCATATCGCCGGTGGCCCGGTGCGGCGGTACGAACTGCGGAACGTGAAGGCGTTTAACTTCATCATCGAGAATGCGCTCAACGGCGGCGTGACCGTTTCGATAGCGCAGGACGTCCACGGTAAAAGCCTGAGCAACGTCATGCTCGGGATTGAGCTGCCCGACCACGACTGAGGTTGCGAGGCGTTTGGAAGCGGACTGCTGGTCTCTATTTGGCGATTTGGTCTATGGAGGTGCCTGATCGGTTCTGAGGCCGCGCACCGCGCCCAATCAGAGCCAAAGCCGGCGATCCGCCGCAGCATCTTTGTTTTCGCAAGGAGACTGTATGCTATTTCTAGTTGTTAGTACCCCCCGTCCTGACAAGCCTTCTAGTGTGATCGACTCGCGCAGCCGTTATTGGGACTGGATGAACCCACTGCTGGCATCGGGTGTCGCACGTTCCGTCTATGCGCGCGTAGGCCGCGGCGCCGTTGCCATCTTCGATGTGGACTCTAACGAGACACTGCACCGCCTGATGAACGAGTGGACGGAAATTATCCCCGTGCACATGGATGTTTATCCCTTGCTCGACGTGGGCCCCGCCAAAGAGTTTCTTGCTTCTCAGCGCAAGTGAGCCAGGCTGCGCAGCAGGCTGGTGAAAACAAGTCCCAATGGTGTGGTTCGCCAAAATTTAACGCGACCTTATTCCCGGCGAGAAAGTCCCGGAATTGCCGGCAAGGCAGCTGTAGTGCGCAAAAATTCCGTCCAAAGACGGTTCTGCTGGATCTGGATCAAGTCAACAGTGCGGAATGAACGCCAAAAACAACGGGAGTGTCGCAACGCGGATTGTCTCAACAGCGGGGTTCACCCCACGCGGGTGTAGGCAAAAATGTAGCTGTCAAAGCATCCAGAAACCGCAAAGTTCAATAGCGTTCAACGAGGAGGCCACAACAGGTTCAACAGCAATCACTTAGAAACCACAAAATTCCATAGTTTTCAATAACTTGCGGAATCTGGTTCGGGACCAGGGGGTCGGAGGTTCAAATCCTCTCTCCCCGACCAATGTTTTCAATAACTTACGCACCTCTTGATGGACCACCTGGTTTTGGCCCAGGTGCTCTAGCGCGCAGAAGCGCATGAATAGTGGCTTTCTTCGCAAATCCAGAATGCCGCAACATCTTCAAGAACATCTACAGCAATCTGCAGAACCGCCGATTAGTTCCTCAAGGGGCCGAGGACCCGACAGAAACGCCTAAATGTCAGCTTTTCTTAACGTCGGGAACACTGGATGAAATTATTGCGTAGCACGCAGTCCACCGGACCCGTACTCTCTGTGAGCTGTAGCGGGAGGGTGGTGCCGCCACAGCTGACATTAGGAACTGGCGGGGCATGTCTTCATGTTTTCTGCCCAATTATGATTGCTTCAGTCAGTGTGAAGAACAAATTTTCATCGACGAGTCGCGGAGCCAAAAACGCACGAGCGCCTTCAGGAGCATCCAGCAGCATCGTCCTTAGCTGGGCTCTGGTTGCCTCGCTCGCACCCATGCGACGAACCCACGGCTCGAATTCCATGGTCTTCGCCAGTGTCATGCACTGCGCTACAGACAACTGTGCGTCAGCGAAAGCGTTTTCCAACTGCGCAAGGGGATAGGCCCAGTGATGCGAGGGATCCCGCAGCGTCTCGAACCGATTGATAAACGTTGCTGTGTGTTCCTCGGGCGGCACGACGTTATCGACTAGTGCGACCAGGCCGCCAGGTTGGCACACCCGCGCCATTTCCCGTATTGCGGCGCGCATGTCAGGATAGTGATGCAAGGCAATGCGGTTCGTTACCAGATTGAAATAGTTGCTATCGAAAGGCAACCGCTGGGCATCGGCTGGACGGAACTCGACGTTCGTTACCTGGCGCTCCTGTGCAAGCTTCTGAGCGGCCTCGAGCATCTGGGGTGTGAGGTCCGTGGCGACGACGTGCGCCACGTGGGGAGCAAACGCCAGAGCCGTATGTCCCGCCCCGGTCGAGACGTCGAGGACAAGCCAGCTGGCATCTGGATTGGTAAGTTCAACCAGCCGCACCAGGCTCTCCCCTTGAGCATGTACTGCGCTAGTCACGTAGTCGGCGGCATGGGCACCGAATTGTTTGCGAACCAGGTCGCCTCCATCCGACATCCTTTACTCCTGATCATACCTGCTGAAATAGCTTGCCTAAAGAATACCCTAACGTCAGCCGAATCGCAGTCCGCGGGCCGTTCCCGCGTTGCGTCGACCGTTACCAGCCGCGAGTCTGCAGCATCTCGCTCTCCGGGATACCGGACACGGCCAAGCCTTTCATCGAACCAGTAACCTGCTCGCTCACTTCCGCCAGCACCTTGGGATCGTTGTAATGGGTGGTGGCAATCACGATCGCCTTCGCTCGGCTGTCGGCTTCCGCGCGCTGTTTGGGATCGTCGAGGTTGAGCGGGGTCGAGCCGTCCTTCATGAAGATGCCGCTGCCCACGAAGACCGCCTCGGCACCCAACTGCATCATGAGCGCGGCGTCGGCCGGCGTGGCAATGCCGCCGGCTGAGAAATTCGGAACCGGGAGCCTGCCGGCCTTGGCGACCATGCGGATCAACTCGTAGGGAGCCTGATGACTCTTCGCTGCCGCGAACAGCTCTTGTTCGCTCATGACGGTAAGCTGCTTCATCTCCTTCACGATCTGCCGCATGTGCTTGACCGCGTGAATGACGTCGCCGGTTCCGGCTTCGCCCTTCGTGCGGATCATGGCCGCGCCTTCGGCGATGCGCCGCAGCGCCTCACCCAAGTTCCGCGCGCCACATACGAAGGGAGTGGTGAAGGCATGCTTGTCGACGTGATGTTCTTCGTCCGCGGGAGTGAGCACTTCAGACTCATCGACGTAGTCCACTCCCAGCTTCCTGCAGGATCTGCGCCTCGGCAAAGTGGCCGATGCGGCACTTCGCCATGACCGGAATCGAGACGACCGCCATGATGCCTTTGATCATTTTGGGGGACGCCATCCACGCCACTCCGCCTTCGGCGCGAATCATAGCCGGGACTCGCTCCAGTACCATCACCGCAGTCGCGCCGGCCTTCTCGGCGACATCGGCCTGCTCTGGGCTCATCACGTCCATGATGACGCCGCCCTTCAGCATCTCCGCCAATCCGATCTTGAGCCGCAGACCGGAGCTCCCATTGCTCTCCGACATAAACTTTTCTCCTATTGAGGGTGTTTTGCCCTGGGGCAGTCTCCTTCCAAAGGAGTATTGGTTACGGATGCTGCCCATTTTGCCCAGCGTGCTGCGCACTATCCGCTGCTAGCGCTTTTTCGGTACTAGCCACGAGAATGGTGCCGACCATATCGCCCATGACATTGGTCGTCGTATTCGTAATATCAATCAACCTATAAATGCCGGCGACGATCGCGGGCACCTCCGTCGGCAGTTTGAAGGCTTTTACAAAAATCATCGAGATCACCAGGGCGCTTCCTGGAATCCCGCCCGAGCCCTCAGATTCACCTGGTCCGTGAATGGGGTTACCGGCGGTAACAGTGTGGTTGGCACGATCAGTTCATCAGGCCTGTACACAACTCCTGATCCGATCCCGTCAACCGGAAGTACGGTTACGATAACGGCGACGCAGAAGTTGCCGTTTTTTGAAACCGCTGTAACTTGCTGCTAGCACGGCAGATCAGCATTTTGGCGAAGCACAATATCAGGGTGAACCTCGTGGGCCCTATTGAAGCACTTCGGCAAGGGCTGGAGCGTATGCGAACTCTCCTGTGATCGCCCAGGAGAACAATTCCGTTGAAGCAACAATTTAGATTGCAATCCTGGAATGTGCTGCCTAGAATGCTGCCACCCCATCCAGCACCCGATTTCGGTTCCGCCAGGCTGGAGAATGATGAAGTCCCTAACTACGCCTTCACCGCGCTGGTTAACTGGCATCACCGGTGCTGGAGCTCTGGCAGCCTCAACCATTTCGGCGAACGTATCTTATACATGCAATCGGTACGCGCTCCCCAAAGGAGGCGGCTGAGTGAACGAGAGCTTCGACAATAGAACTCCCCGTAGTCTTGCGCGCCCGAATGTCTTCCAGATCAATTTGGGCGCAGTAGCCAATTGCACCCGCCGGCTGCGGAGCCACATCGGCCCCAAGACCTACTTCTTTGCAACCCTGAAGGCAAATGCCTATGGGTATGGCCTTATTCCTGTCGCGCGCACGGTTCTGAGCTGCGGGGCCGACGCCTTGTCGCTGGCGAATCTGGACGACGCGATTCGCCTGCGGCGGGCCGGAATCGATGCGCCGGTCCTTGTTTTCGCGGGTTACCTGCCTGGCGAACAGGCCGTGCAAAGCATGGAGAAGTTTGATCTCCTGCCGTCCATATACAACGAAGAGTGTCTCGCTGCCTTTGCGCGGTTTTCCAGCCGCCGGCTCGACGTCGCTGTGAAAGTGGATGTCGGGCCAGAGCGGATCGGGGTACCGGCGGAGCAGGCGGCGGGATTCATCCAGCGTGTTGCGGCGCACCGCAATCTCAGGGTGAAAGTAGTCCACGCCCATCCCAACCTGCGGCCGGGCGGACGCGCCGGCGAGTGCCTCGAATGGCAGTACCAGAGATTCCTGAAAGCGCTCGAGGAAGTACGGCGAGCGGGAGTCGACATCCCCCTGCAGGTATTCGCGTGTTCGAAGGTATTGAAAGCGTCGGGGCAGTCGATGCTATTGTCGGCGGTCGATCCGGGCGCCGCTCTGTTCACGCCATTGACGACGACATTCAACGAGGACGATGAGGAGCCGTTCTTCAGCCTGAAAAGCCGAATCATTCAGGTTCGCGAGGTTACCCGCGATCAGTTTCTGGAGGAAGCTCCCTTCAAGCTGGTCCCCGGAATGCGCATCGGCATCATTCCCTTCGGCTACAGCGATGGGCTGCACCGGGTGCATTGCGGCGAGGTGCTTGTGCACGGTGTCCGCACCAAAATCCTTGGTTCGCCGGCGCTTGAGTATTGTAGGATTGACCTCACCGGAATCGCTGCCCCCAAGGTCGGAGACGAGGTCGTCATTGTTGGGCGACAGGGTCAGGAGAGAATTTCTCCGCAGGAAGTTTTAAAGACACAGGGCGCCGCCCGCGTTCCAGACCTCGCGCTCGAACTCAAAGGGGCGGTTTCCCGCCGGTATCTACAACGGCCCAGTCCGGCAAAGAGGAATGTGCCGGCGGCCACGGCTGAGTCCGCGTTGGCGAACCGATGAGTCTGAACATAATTCCCACCTTTCAGGTGGAGCAAGAAGGAACAGCGATCATGAGCGAAGCACCTAAATCGACACGGAGTGAAGTTGGAATGCTTCCGGCGGAAGTTCGCGAGTTGTTTCCCGGAGCGCGTACGTGCACTTACCTGGATGTCGCCAGCCGCGGGCTCATGCCCGGGGCGGCGCTGGACATAGTTACCCGGCGCGTGCGCGATCGTATGCTCGGCATGGCCGACAAACACCAGTACTTCGAGTTTGTAGAGAGTTACCGCAACAAGGTCGCGCAGCTCATTTCGGCAGGGCCGGACGAGATCGCCACTTCGAAGAATGTCTCGGAAGGCCTGAATGCGATAGCCGCCTCGATTGACTGGAAGGCGGGAGACGAAGTCTTCTATTGCGCATCCGTCGAGCACCCCAACAACGTTTACACGTGGCGCAATCTGACGAGGACGGGCGTAATCGTCCGCGATTTTCCCGCCCCCGACGGTGTGGTGCCGATCGAGGATATGCTGCGCGCGATCTCCCCCAAGACCCGGGTAATCACCGTATCGACCACGACGTTTCAGCCGGGTTTCAGAACGGATATCCACTCTTTGGGTGAAGGTTGCCGGTCGCGAGGCGTGCGGCTGGTGGTGGATGCGGCGCAATCGGCTGGAATCACACATCTCGATGTAACCAAGACGAACGTCGATGCGGTTGCGGGCAGCACGCAAAAAGGTATATGCGGTCTCTATGGCTGTGGCTTTCTCTATGTGAAGAAGGAATTTGCCAACTCGCTTCACCCTGTCTATTTGGCTCGCTTCGGAGTGGACTTCCCGGGTGACTCCCATGAAGCCGATTACAATGCCGGCGAGTATAAGCTGCGGGAGGGGGCGCTGCGGTTTGACCTGGGGAATTACAACTTCCTGGCCGCTGAAGTGGCGGCATCCTCGCTCGACATACTGCTTGCCTATGGTACGCAACGTATCGACGCGCACGTGACCACGCTGGCCGAGCGGTTCGTGGCCGCTTTGAAGAACCTCGGAGTCTCGCTAGCGGACTCCCCCCGGGCGCGCCGGGCAAACATTGTTTGCGCGCGGACGAACGAAGGCGCCTTGCAGGGCGCCGTGGAGGCTGTGCACGCCTACTTGCACTCTCGCGGCGTTCGCTGCGCTCCGCGGCGAGGTTTTTTGCGATTCTCGTTCCATCTTTACAACAACACGGAGGACGTGGAGGCGGCGGCGGCCGCAATCAAGAGCTGGATTAACGGCCAGCGGTAATTAGGGCCAGGCAAGGAGAATGTATGGCGAAAACCGTCGGAATCCTGGGCGGGATGGGTCCTCTGGCAACGGTGGATCTGTTCGAGAAGATCATCAAAAGCACGCCTGCCGCCAAGGATGCGGAGCACCTGCGGATCATCATCGACAACAATCCGCAAATCCCATCGCGCCGGCTAGCGATTACGCGCGGCACGGAGAGCCCGCTGCCGGCGCTGATCGCAAGCGCCCGGGGGTTGGAGAACGCCGGGGCGGATTTCATTGCGATTGCCTGCAATACCGCGCACTACTGGATCGACGATCTGCGGCGAGCGGTGGGCATTCCAATCCTGAATATGATCACCTGCTGTGCATCCTATGTGGCGGAACGGTTCCCGGAGCTTTCCGGGAAGGTTCTGCTCTTTGCCGGTCCCGGCACAGTCGAGGCGAAGCTCTATCAGAAAGCCTTTGCCGGCTTGGGTATGCAGTTGCATTTGCCGACCGACCAGGAGCAGAAGCTTGTAAATGGAGCCATCGATCAGGTAAAAGCCGGATTCGTCGAAAACAATCCGTTGCTTGGCCCGCTCAATGCTGTTCTGAGCAAGTATGCTGCCGCAGGCATAGGAGCTGTGCTGGGGGGGTGCACCGAGATTCCCATTTTGTTCCCGTATCTGAAAGGGGATTTCAGGAAGCTGGATGCCACCGCGATCCTGGCCGAAGCAGTGGTTGCGGAGGCCAGGTCCATGCCGGCACCCCGGGGTGCGACGGTGTAGGAAGGCGTGATTCACGGCAAGATAAATGGCACAGAGAAAATGTGGGGAGGGTAGTCCATGAAGGCGAAGTCGTTGATTGCGGGATGCCTGCTGTTTGCGGTGATGGGGGCGATGGTCCTCGCTCATGCTCCGGGACCATTGATCATGACGGTTCGCTGGCTCGCCGTGGCGGCGCTGTTCGTCTATGCCTGGGTGTGCAGATCGAACACCACCTGGATTATGGTGTGCCTCGTCGCCGGAGCATGTCTGGGTCACGACTTTCCGGCAGTAGGGGTTTACGGGCGGATGCCCAGTTTGATTTTCATCCGCTTGGTCAAGTCCATCATCGCGCCGCTGATTTTTGCCATGCTGGTCCGCGGCATCGCGCAGCACTCCGACATTAAGAGAACCGGGCGTCTGGCGCTGAAGGCCATTATCTATTTCGAGGTGGTCTCCACGATTGCGCTGGTCCTCGGCCTGGCGGCCATCAACCTCAGCAAAGCCGGCGTGGGAATCAACCTGAAGGAGGCGCACGAGGAAAAGATCCAGGTCACGAAAGTAAATGCCCAGGAATTGATCCTGAACGCATTCCCGGAGAACATTGCCAAGTCAGTTGCTGACGGCAAGGTGCTGCAGGTGATCATCTTCGCCCTGCTGTTTGGACTGGGACTGGCGCTTTGCCCGGAGGAAAAACGCACACTGCTGCTGGGGCTTTGCGATTCCATTGCGCAGGTAATGTTCAAGTTTACAAGGGTGGTGATGATGTTTGCGCCGATAGCCGTGGGCGGGGCCATGGCGTTCACCATCGGCCATATGGGGCTGGGAGTGCTGTACAACCTCGGCAAGCTCCTGGCAACTCTATACGTAACGCTCATTGTCTTTGTGGTTTGCGTGCTGCTGCCGGTTGTGTTGACCTTCCGCCTACCCCTGAAGCGCCTGGCGAAGGTTGCCGCGCAGCCCTGCGCGATTGCCTTTGCCACCACCGCGTCGGAAGCCGCAATGCCGACTGCATTGAAAAACCTGGAGGAGTTCGGGGTTTCACGCCGCGTATGTTCCTTCGTCTATCCCTTAGGCATGAGCTTCAACCAGGATGGCGCTTCCATTTACATTGCATTGGCTACAATTTTCGTCGCCCAGGCGTCTGGGATTCACATGTCCTGGGAAACGCAGTTGATGCTTCTCTTCACCCTCATGCTGATGACGAAGGGAATGACCGGCGTTCCACGAGGTTCGCTGATCTACCTGCTGGCTGCGTCCGTCCAATTCGGGCTGCCGCTCGAGCCCATTTTTATCATCATCGGAATTGACGAGTTGATGGATATGCCGCGCACGGCCCTTAACGTACTCGGCAACTGTGTGGCGACAACGGTGGTTGCCAAATGGGAAAACGATTTCCAGTTGACACCGGAAAGCGAGCCTGCGGCGCTGGCTGTCGGTGTAAGTTCATCGGCCAAGAGTTCGGGGTAACTCACTTACCGGGTGGCTTCATGTCGCTGAAGTGTTTTATGGACAGCTCGTACTGACGTACACTCGAATAACCATTGCTTTTGTAACGGAGCCGTTCTCGCCAGTACTGTTTACGGCATCGGACTAGAAATATACTTCCATAATCAAAGCCGACATGTTTGTGATAGTTGAAGAATGAGAACGGGGGTCGCTCATGGATTGGACAGCCGTACGGGACCAATTCCCAGTCACCAAGAACTACATCTATCTTGATTTGGCCAACAAATGCCCGCTTCCGCTGTTCTCCACAAAAACGATCGAGGATTATATCCGAGATCAACAGACAACAGGTGGCGACAAGGCCAAATGGTTCCGGACTATCTCCGAAGCCAGAGAAAGATTCGCCAAGTTCGTCAATGCCTCTCCGGACGAGATAGCCATTCTCAAGAACACATCGGAGGGGCTCAACATCGCAGCCAACGGCATACCATTCAGACCCCGCGACAGTGTGGTTTTGAATGAAGCCGAGCACCCCAACAACATCTATTGCTGGCTGAACCTAAGAAATAAAGGAGTGGAAGTCCGGTGGTTCAAGACAAGGAACGGCCAGGTACAAGTTGAAGATATTGCTGCAGTAGCAGATTCCTCCACCCGAGCAGTGGCGGTGGCATTGGTGAACTACGCCCCGGGGAACCGCAACGATATCAAGGCAATTTCCCGGTTCTGCCGGGAACGCCGGATTTATTCTGTTGTTGATGCTGTGCAAGGGACAGGGACGCTAAAAATAGACGTCGAAGACCTCGGTATGGACATCATGGCTACCGGCGGACATAAAGCCCTGTTTGTTCCCCATGGGATCGGCATTTTGTACTGCAGGAAAGATGTCATAGCGGAGATCAGCCCTGTATATGTCGCCAGATCTGGCATGTCAATGGCCGCGGCAATTGAACATGATTCGCCTTCCTATGAGCTATCCATCGCTCCCACCTGTTCCCGTTTCGAGATCGGCAACAACAACTATCTGGGGATCACGGTGTTGAACGAGAATCTAAGATACATTATGGCCATTGGCATCGGCCAAATTGAACGCCGCATTCTCGATCTCAGTGGGTATTTGCAGGAAAAGCTTCTCCAGGCTGGGGCCAGGGTACTGAGTCCGCGTGAGGAATCAAAGCGTTCGGCCATTATCTGCTTCACTGCCGGAGATGTAGGTCAATTGCACAAGCACCTCCTGGAAAAGAGAATCATAACTACTCTCCGGCGGGACCTCCTGGAAAAGAGAATCATAACTACTCTCCGGCGGGACTCAATACGGGTGTCGGTCGGCATATACAACAGCGAAGAAGAGATAGACACTCTCGCGGCAGCGGTGGAGCAGTTCCTTGCAGTGCCCTGCCGCGATGCTGCCCAAGTCAGCTAAGAGGCAGGGCCAGGCACGGCCGCAGCATGTAACTGGATCAGCGCAGCCGGAAAGCTCCACAGATAGAACTGCGCATGCGGATGCGCGAACGGCAGGAGATGAAATGGAAGTCATTGATCTGCGCAGCGACACGATTACCAAGCCCACTCCGGAAATGCGTCTGGCCATGTTCAACGCCGAGGTCGGCGATGATGGTTACGGCGAGGACCCCACCGTCCGCGGGCTCGAGGAACTTGCCGCGGAAATGACCGGCAAGGAGGCGGCGGTCTTTGTCGCCAGCGGAACCATGGGGAACCAGGCGGCGGTGATGGCCCATACGCGTAAGTGCGACACCGTGATCTGCGAGGCCTCGGCCCACATTATGGGTGCCGAGGGAGGCGCCATGGCGGGCCTCTCCGGCGCGCAACCTTTGCCGCTCATCGGTGTGCATGGCCGGCTCGCGCCGGAGCAGATTGAGGACGCCATCAAGAGCGATAAGAAGAGGAACATCTCGCGTACCCCCCTCATCGCCGTCGAGAATACCCACAATAAAGCCGGCGGCACCTATTACACGCCCTCGCAGTTGCAGGCCATTAAGAAGGTCGCGGAGAAGCACGCCCTCCCGTAACGTCCAAAAAACCCGATCTGATTGAAAGTAGAGGTCTGCGCAGCATTCCAAGGGCGCGGTGCAGCGAGAATGATAAGCTGCACAGATGCCAAAGAGCCTGGATCCTTTCCGCTTGCTGCTCATCGCCTTTGCCGGCTGGATGAACCAAGAGCAACAGCAAATCATTGATTACCTTCGAAAAGAAAACCGAGTCCTGCGTGCACAGGTCGGCGCTCGGCGACTTCGGTTCGACGATGACCAGCGACGTCGTTTGGCGGTCAGAGCCAAGGTGTTGGGACGGCGAGTGTTGGCCGAGGTGGCCACCGTCGTGACGCCGGAGACGTTGCTGAGATGGCACCGTAAACTGATCGCGGCGAAGTATGATGGCAGTGCGAGGCGAACTCCGGGAAGGCCACGAACAGTGGTCGAGCTGGCGGCCTTGGTGGTGCGCATGGCGGCGGAGAATCGAGACTGGGGCTACCGGCGAATCCAAGGCGCCCTGTCCAATCTGGGCCATAAACTGGCACGCGGCATGATTGCCAACATTCTGAAGAAGCACGGGATGGAACCGGCACCGGAAAGGGAGCCGCAAAACGACTTGGAAGGAGTTTCTGAGCCGACACTGGGAAATGATTGTGGCAGCCGATTTCTTCACCGTGGAAGTGTGGACCCGCCGGGGGCTGCAGCGGTTTCTGGTGTTGTTTTTCATCGAGCTGTCGAGCCGCCGCGTGCAGATCGCTGGAGTTGCAAGTCAAGGCAACGGGTTATGGATGAGCCAAATAGCCCGCAATTTCACCGATCCGGTTGATGGACTGTTCCTGGGGAAGCAGTATCTGATCCATGATCGTGATCCGTTGTTCACAGCGAAATTCTTGAACATGCTGGCCGAGGCCGGGATTGGATCGGTGAAATTACCACCGCAGTCGCCCAATCTGAACGCCTATGCGGAACGGTTTGTGCGGACCATCAAGGAGTCCTGCCTGGATCGGATGATTCTGTTTGGGGAAAGATCGCTGCGAAAGGTAATCCGGGAGTTCGTGGTGCATTATCATCTGGAGCGTAATCACCAAGGACTCGGCAACCGACTCATCACTCCGGAGGTCTGTCCGTCGGCGCACCGTGGATCGATTCAGCGGCGACAGCGTCTGGGCGGAATTTTGAACTACTACCACCGGGCCGCGTGAGCACCTCCATGGCTATGAAACTCATTAACCGATCAGCGATCACGGTAATACCGGCGCAGCCATTCCTGGACTGGCTGCATCAGGTGGACCCGAGCAGTGCCCATCTGACCCTCGCAGACTTGAGACGAGAGCCAGCGATCTACTTGCTGCCGGAATGCGAGAGTAAAGACGAGGCTCTTGAGGGCCTCCGGGGTGGTGGTATCCCCAAAATCTTCGAGGAACAACTCAATGGTTGGTATCGTCTGTCCTCTGCTTGGCCGAAGCAGCGCGACCTGCAGACGTTCTGCCACTGGTTTGAATGTAGCTTCCATTCGATGATCTTTGACCTTGGCACGGGTCGGCTGCGGCACGAGGAATCATGATCACCGTCCGCGTAATTCGGGCATCTGTGGGCAATCGAGTTTTTGGACATTATTGGCTGGTCAAATCCGTTATTTCCACTATGCCCGTATTGAATCGATCGATTGTGTTTTTCGGCGACCTGTTTGGATACGGCAGACAATTGCCGTCGGTGGAGTTCTGGAAACGCTTCTCACGGCGGCACTAGGGCTAAACTCTGCCACGTGCAGAGCCGTTTTTTGAAACACGCTCTGATACAGCCCTGGCAGGGAAGCGCCGCCGCGAAAGCTTACCTCTTTGGCGGTATCACCGGCACCAGCACGTAGGATGGACTTGCTGGATCTATGTGCACCGTAGTGCGGCCGCCGAAAATCTTCGTCGGACGGTCGCGCGGATCATTGTGGACAAACGGACCGTTGCCCAAAAACTCGTTCTTAAAGTGGGGCAGCCGTAGGCCCGTCTTCTTGGCAAACTCGTAGTCCTTGCCCCGAACTGAAAGAGCAATCCGGTATCCCGCCGGCACGACGACGCAAGTCGGCCAGATTTCAACGTCGAGCTCGACTGGCACCCCGGGCTTGAGCGGCTGGATTTCATCGTGAGCGTGGTACGGCCGGTAGGGTAAGGCAAGCTTCGTATCAAGTTTGCGGTGTGAAGCCCGCAGCCACCCCTGGGCAACCGGCGTGTGCGGGTCGACCGCTCCTTGAAAAACGACTTCACGCAGGTCCGGAGTGAATACCCGGAACACCAGGAAAATGTCGGCGTCGGTTGTGCTCGAGGAAACGAACAGCTTGGCGGCCAGCGGCCCGGTGATCTCGGTCTCTTTCGCCAGCGGTTCGGAGATAAATGTTAACCCGTCGCCCATGCCATCGAATTCCAGCTTGGCCGGCTGTTTGGCCGGTTCCTTGGCCAGCATCTGTCCGGCCGGTTGCAGATAAAATTTCGTCCACTGGGCGCGGGCAATCGGCCACTCATCCTCAAAGCGCTCCATGAACTTGTCTATGTGGCGGACCTGCAACTGCACTTTGGGACGTTTATCCCAGCCGTTCTTCTCTCCTTTAAGGAAGTGAGCGAAGAACTGTTTCTGGATGTTTACCCCGTACTCGGTGTAGAAGTGAGTCTTGTGCTCAATCCCGTGGACCTCGAGCCATTTTTGCCGTGCGGCGGAGCGGACAAAGCCCTCGAAGTTGCCCCGCGGATGCAGTCCCTGTCCGCCCCAGTTGGCGGAGGACAGGAAAGGTGCCATCAACTTGTCATACCGCGGCGCCCGCGCCTTGTGATAGTCGTCGTCCAGCGGGTGGGCGAGGATTTCGTCTCCGAAGTCGGCGCGGTTGGCGGCCAGTTGCTTGTCGGAAAAAGTTTCATCGCCAGCCACCAGTTCACCGGTGACAACGCTGCTCGCGCCACGCTCGCCCACGCCGTATTGCACGGTTTTGACCTGCATGTCGTACCAGGCCGCCCAGAAGGTGGAGAGAATTCCGCCATGGTGCGTCGAATCGCGGTACCATTCGGCGGCGCCTTCCCAAACGCACATGGCCGCGAGATGCGGGGGCTGTTTGGTGGCGACCAGCCACTGGTTCATGGCGTAGTATGAAATGCCGCTTAGCCCAACTTTGCCATTCGACCAGGGCTGCGCCGCGGCCCATTCAATGCATTGATAATAGTCCTCGGTTTCGCGCGGCGAAAAACAGTCAACGAAGCCCGGGGAACGGCCACAACCACGTGAATCGACCCGGAGAATGGCGTAACCATCGGGAACCCATTTCTCGGGATCGACGGTTTCCCAGTTCTGATACTTGTTCGACGAGCCGTAAGGAATGTCAGGGTGTCCGGCGACCATGATATTCCACGAGCTGGCATACCCTTCCTTGAAGGACAGGCCCTTGGCGTAAGGGCCGTAGGTCATGATGACGGGAAACTTACCTTTTTTGTTCGGACGGAAGACATCCGCTCTGAGCACCAGGCCATCGTCCATCTTGATAAGGACGTCCCAGTCGATCTGCATCCCGTCGGCGACAACGCTTGGAGTTTGTCCCATGATTTCCTCCTGATTGAATTGGCGGTCCGGACAAGACTTCCAGGCCCGAGCTGTCCGACACTCTCAGCCCGAACGTCAGTGCTGAGGGGCTGCCGCGGCCCGGACGTCCCCCTCATTCCGCAAGTTTAGCGGCCGGCCATGCGTCTCAAAGTGGAAGAGTGTATAGGCGATGCAGGCGCTGAACGAGCAGCCCGCCAGGAAGAGGAAGGCGGGTCTGACTGCGGCCTCGGTCGCTTTGGCGGAAACCATATTACTGCTGCCGGCGATCAAGGCCAGGCACAGTGGCCCTAGAACCTTGCCGATACCATTCATCGATTGGCCCAGTCCCAGTGCCCGCGCGCTAAGCCGCACGGGATAAGCCTCCACTGTGTACGGCGTCATGTTGGCGTAGCCACCGGTCAAGAAAAAGGCACACGTGATGATGCACAAGGCAAAGACCGACCAGCCCAGGATAAACTCGCGGTAGAACAGCGCCGCGGTCAACAGCACCAGTGCCGAGCATAAACCCTGAATCTGGCCGGCGCGCCGCCGGCCAAAGCGCACCGGCAACACGGCAAACATGAAGCGGCCGAGGAATCCCATGATCGACAGGGCAATGAAGTAGTTCGCCGCCGTGCTGGCGGGAATGCGGAGCAGCTGCGAGAGGATAGTCGGGCCCCAGAGCTGCACTCCATAGGTGCTGGTTGCTACCCCCGTCCAGATAAAGATCACCCACCAGAAGCGTTTCTGGTCTCGCAGCAACTCGGAGAGCGGCGCCGGCGCTACCGGAATGGGCACCGAAGTGGGCAGTTGGACGGATTCCACCGGTACCCCAAGCTGCCGGGCGGCCTCGCGCCTCGCATCGTCGAAGCGATTGCGCGTCAGCAGCCAGCGCACCGATTCCGGTACCCACAGCCAGACGCCCAGGGAGATGAAGATGGGCAAGGCGCCGGTGGCGCAAAGCCAGCGCCAGCCGATGATGGGCAAAAGGTGCGAGGCCACTATCGCTGAGAACGTAATGCCGACCGAGGCTGGCGCCAGCATCATGCTGGACAGAAAGGTGCGGTAGCGCGTGGGCGTCATCTCGACTACCAGCGTGTTCTGCGTGGTTACGGCACCGGCCAAGCCGAAGCCTACGGCGAAACGGCAGATCGAAAAGATCACCCAGGACCCGGATGGTATCAGGGCGCAAGCCCCGCAGCCGATGGAAAAAACGACGCCGCCCCAGGCGATCGGCATCTTGCGGCCGATGCGGTCGGACCACCTGCCGAAGAACAGCGCCCCGACAATTGAACCGGCGCCGGCGCTCAACAGCATCAGCGACGACTCGCCATAGGTCAGGTGCCAGCTCGGCGCGAGAACGGCGACCAGGTAGCCCACCAGGAAGAAATCGTAGAATTCGAACGCCTCCTGCATGGCGACGAGCGTTATTGTAATCCAGTAGCGGGGGGTTAGATTTGCCTGATCAAAGACTCCGAGCCATTGCGATGTCGTCTGGGTTGGTCCTGCCATATCCTCCTCCGACGAGCACCCACGCCTTGGCGGCCTTGCCAGCGGCACGGCGATGGGATCGCTCCAAATGGGAGACAAGTTCTGTTTTTTGCTGAGCGGGCAATACTATACCTTGAATCGCGGTTTTTCTAGACTTTTCGTGCAGCCGCTTCCCGAAATGGGCCGACTGATCCCATGGGCCCGCGCCCTGCGAGCGGTGGTTCTTACCGTCAATCGGAGCAGGAGCAGATGGATTGCTACGGGCCCTGCCAAACCAGCGTCCGCCGCGGCGCACTCTGCTTTCGCGGCTGCAGTTTGGGCTTGCAAAACCGCACACGAGCAGTAAAATTCGAGCGGTTCAGAGCTAATAAGGAGATCCCCTGTCGAACTCTGAAATGAATGCGGGGCACGGGAGGTGCGCGATGCGACTGGGCAAACGCTCTCATCTGTTTCGGCAAGCAGCAACCCTGCTGCTACTCTTCCTCACTCCATTGGCGCCGGCCTTTTCGCAAACCACCTCGCCGCAGACGAGTTCGGGCATGCCACCGGCGGACGGGGCGTTTGCAATTCTAAGCGGCCATTCCAGTTCGGTTGACTCGGTGACCTTCAGCCCCGATGGCCGATGGCTCGCTTCCGGAAGCAGAGACCGCAAAATCAAATTATGGGACGCGAGTTCGGGTCGTGAACTGCGCACGCTCGCCGGCCACTCGGATTGCGTTGTCGCCATTGCATTCTCTCCCGATGGTCACACCCTGGCCTCTGGAAGCCTTGACCGCACCATTAAGCTGTGGGACCCCGCAACTGGCCGTGAATTGCGAACCTTGACAGGACATAGCCAAGGGTTACGGTCTTTGGCTTTCAGCCCGGACGGTCGTTACATCGCATCGGGAAGTTTTGATGCCACTGTGAGGATCTGGGAGGTGGCAACTGGCCAGACAGTGCGGATACTACGAGGCCACAGCGGATGGGTGAACTCCGTGAGTTACAACCCTGATGGGCATTTGCTGGCCACTGGCAGCTTGGATCACACTATCAAGCTATGGGAGACAACCACAGGCCGCGAATTGCGGACGCTGACCGGCCATACCGATTCGGTTAGGTCCGTGCTTTTCAGTCCAGATGGACGCTACCTCGCCTCCGGAAGCAGAGATCACACCATAAGGATATGGGACCCGAAAACCGGCGACGAACTCCATGTTCTACGGGGCCACGGCAGTTGGGTGATCCCTATTGCCTTCAGTCCTGATGGGCAGTGGTTGGCCTCTGGAAGTTTCGACAACGAAATCAAACTTTGGGATATGGCCACTGGTCACGAGCTGCGCACTCTAAGCGGACACAAGGGTTCTCTCCGGTCGTTGGCCTTCAGCCCGGATGGGCAGCGACTCGCATCCGGGAGTTTCGATGACACTATCAGAATTTGGCAG
>JBEKQR010000131.1:0-10000 GCA_049519515.1 Candidatus Korobacteraceae bacterium | reverse complement strand
ATCACCGACGAGATGATTCGCGAATACATTGATGAACAAGAAGGCGAGCAGGTCATTGATGATAGTCGATTTCCAATCGACAACCCTTAAACCCCTCGGCTTCAAGCCGAGGGTCGTTTAGTGTGGCTTTCTGGATTGACTATATCCGTTCTCGAGGTGTCATGCTGAGACCCGCCGGGGTGGCGGGCCGAAGCATCCCACTACCGCCTGCGGGAAAACGGAGTTGAAGGTATATTTGTAGGAAACTCCACACGGCTCGAAGCCCAGTAACTGCATGGGGATGCTTCGCGTCTCCTGCGGAGCCGCTCAGCATGACATCCATCATGCGGGCAGCTACTATGGAACCGCTCTAAATCAAAAATCAAAAATCAAAAATGCGTTTAGCCGGCCTGCTGTTGGCGCAGAGCGCGCAGTATCTTTTCCGGTGTCGCCGGCAAGTCCCTGATGCGGACCCCAACCGCGTTCTGGATGGCGTTGACAATGGCCGGCGCCGTCGGCAGCAGCGAAGGCTCGCCGATGCCCTTGGCGCCGAAGGGGCCGGTCGGTTCCGGTTGTTCCACGATCTCGGTAACGATCTCGGGCACGTCCAATGAGGTGGGAAGCACGTAATCGGTGAGCTGGGGATTCTTTACCCGCCCGTTTTCGACCACTATCTCTTCCATCATGCCGTAGCCCACGCCCATGGCCACGCCACCTTCCACCTGCCCCTGGGTCAGCAGAGGATTGATGGATTTGCCGCAGTCGTGTACGGCGGTGATTTTGATGATCTCCACCTCGCCGGTTTCGGTGTCGACTTCAACCTCTGCAAGCTGGGCGGCGAAGACATAGGCGCCATAGGGCTTGCCGTGGCCGGTTTCCTTGTCGAGCATGGTGGTAACCGGATTAAAAGTGCCGGCGCCGATCGCCGGACGGCCTTTGCCCATCAGCGCCCGCTGGGAGATGGTCCCAACTTCAACCCGGCGCTCAGGAAACCCTTTCACGAAGATATAGCCCTGGCTCGCAGCCAGTCCGGTGGGGCTGACGCCGAGCTCTTCGGCGGCGACTTCAAACAGAACCTGCTTGGCCTGCGCCGCAGCTCTCTGCACCGCGTTTCCCACGATGTAGGTCACGCGGCTGGCGACGGTTCCCAGATCGAAAGGGGTCAGCTTGGTATCGGCTGCGACGACGGTCACTTTATCGTAGTCGATGCCCAGCTCCTCGGCGGCGATCTGGGCCAAAGCCGTGGAAGAGCCCTGTCCGATGTCGGCCGTGCCGATGTAGAGGTGCGCCGTGCCGTCCTGGTTCACCTTTATGAAGGCGGCGCCGGGGTTGGGATAGGAGGTAAAGCCGATGGGGTAAAACATGGCGGCCAGACCCTTGCCCCGCTTCTTCATAGGACCTTTACCTCCTCTTCCACTTGCGCCGGCGCAGGCGGCTGAGCCGCGCCGTACCAGCCGCCCAAGGCCACCGCGCGTTTGACGCATTCGGTCACGGTTACCACCTCGACGGTCTGGCGGGTGGGCAGCGAGCAATTATTGACAAACAGGTTCTTCAGCCGCAGCTCCAGCGGGTCCAGGCCCATTTCGGCGGCGATGGTATCCATGTGCACTTCGTAGGCGAAGCCGAGCTGGGTCACGCCGAAGCCGCGCATGGCGCCGCCCACCGGCTTGTTGGTGTAGACCACATAGCCGTCAATGCAGACGTGCGGAATACGATAAGGCCCGGCGGCATGGACGCAGGCCTTGGTCAGCGTCGACTCACCCCAGGAGACGTAGGCGCCGCTGTCGCTGATGATCTCCACCTGCCGGGCCACCAGCGTGCCGTCCTTTTTCAAGCCGGACTTGTACCTGGTGATGTACGGATGACGCACGGTCGAAGCCCGGAATTCGTCTTCGCGGGTGTAAACCATCTTCACCGGCTTGCCGGTCTTCATGGCCAGAAGCACGATGTGAGGCTCCAGGGTAATTTCGTTCTTGCCGCCGAAGCCGCCACCGACGGCGGTGGTAATGACCCTGATCTTGTTCATTGGGACTTTCAGGATTTTGCCCAAGTCGGAGGCGATCAGGAACGGCCGTTGCACCGAAGACATCACCACGATTTCGCCGTCGGGCGCTATCTCTGCCAACGCGGCGTGAGGCTCGATGTGGGCATGCTCCACCATCTGGGTGGAGATCTGCTCCTCGAAAATGACGTCCGACTCTTTCCAACCTTGTTCGATATTGCCGTCGCGAATCTTGATATGGGTGGCAATATTGCTTTCGCCGTGCACCTTCGGGGCCTCGGGCTTCATCGCTTCCAGCGGATCGAAGACCGCCGGCAGCGGCTCATACTCCACCCGGATCAGCTCCAGCGCCTTCTCTGCCGCCTCCCATGAAGTCGCGGCGACCACGGCCACGGCATCGCCCAGGTAGCGCACTTTCTCATCGGCCAGGATCGGCTGGTCCTGATGGGTAAAGCCGAAGCGATTGTGCGGAACATCTTTGGCGGTGATAACCGCTTTCACTCCGGCGAGTTTCCCGGCCGCCGAAGTGTCGATCTTCACGATCCTGGCGTGTGCGTGCTGGCTGCGCAAAGCCTTCGCGTACAGCATCCCCGGACGATAGCAGTCTTCGCCATACAGGCTCTTGCCCGTCACCTGCAACAATGCATCGCCTCGGGGAAAACTCTTTCCGATCACACTGTAGTTCATCTGCCGTACCCTTCTCAGGCGCGCGCGCCGGCCAGCGTCTCCTGCGGCTTCTCCTGCCGCTCGGAGGCGGCCATCACCGTCGATGCCTGCTGGATCGCCTTCACCACCTTCACGTAGCCCGTGCAGCGGCAGATGTTGCCGGCAATGCCCTCGCGAATCTCGCGCTCGGTGGGCCGCGGATTGCGGTCCAGCAGCGCCTTGGCCGAAAGCAGCATCCCCGGGGCGCAGAAGCCGCACTGCACCGCCGCGTTGTCGATGAACGCCTGCTGCAGCGGATGCAGTTGGCCGCCTTGCGCCAGGCCCTCGATGGTCAACACCGATTTGCCGTCCGCGCGCACCGCCAGGTAGAGGCAGGAGTTTACCGGCTCCCCGTTCACCAGCACCGTGCATGCCCCGCACTCGCCCGTGCCGCAGCCTTCCTTGGTCCCCGTCAAGCCCAGCTTTTCCCGCAGCACCAGCAGCAGCAGATCCTTGGCGTCCACTTCCACCGTGTGGCTCTCGCCATTTACCGTCAGGCTGATCGTCTTCTTCATAACCTGTCCCCCCTATTGACGGCACTGCCTTCTGAATCGGAATATCCGGTCAGGCTGATCGTCTTCTTCATACTCTGCCTCCCATGGCTGCCGCCTGTGCCTCGCCGCGCTCACCGCGCAGCCGCGCCAGCGCCCGTTGCAAGGCGCGCCGCACCAGCACCGCCGTCAATTGCCGCCGATATTCGGCCGAGGCCCGCAGATCGCTGATTGGCGAGGTCTCCGTCACCGCCACCGCCGCCGCTTGCGCCAGCAGTTCCGGCGTAGGCTTCTTTCCCAGCAGCACCGCCTCCGCCCGCCGCGCCCGTATGGGCGTGGGCGCCACCGCGCCCAGCGCAATCCGCACCCGCGCAAGCTCGCCCCCGGGAGCGCTGGCCAGCCCCGCGGCCGCGTTCACAATCGACAAGGTCAGCGCCTTGCGCCGCCCTTGCCGCACGAAACTGGCATGGAAGCCCTCTTCCAGCGGCACCACGATTTCGGTCAGAATCTCGCCCGGCTGCAGCACCGTTTTGCGCGGACCCAGGAAAAACTCCGCCGCCGCCACCATCCGTTCCCGTCCCTGGGCCTGCAAGCGAAACTTGGCGTCCAGCACCATCAGCGGCGGGGCCGAATCCAGCGACGGCACCGCTGAACACACATTGCCGCCGATGGTTGCCAGGTTGCGGCATTGCACCGCCCCAACATGGGCCGCCGCTTCGGCCAGGGCCGGCAACTTCTCGCACAGCTCGGGGTCGCGGCACAGGCGGGCGAAGGTGGCCATCGCCCCGATGCGCACCTTGTCTTTTTCGACGGCCACGCCGTCCAATTGCGCTCCTGAGAGGTCGACCACATACTCGGGCTGCTTGGATTTATCGCGCAAGGCCGGAATCAAGTCGGTGCCCCCGGCCATGACCTGCGTCTTTTTTTGCTTAAGCTCGTCCAGCACTCGCAGGACTTCGCCTAAACCGCTGGGCTTGAGGTATTCAAAGGTGTTCAGCAACATCGCCAATCCACTCCTTCGGTGCGAACCGGGTCGTTGGCTACGGACGATTCAGGGGAAACACTATCGGTACAGGATTTAGCTTACCGTGCATAGCATGCAATGTGGGTGACCGATTGCCGGGGCTGGTGTGACCGTGATCACAACAAGCGCCGTGGCAAGTCCGCCGGCAAAACACACGCGAGAACAGGGCAACTGCATTTCGGAGGGGAGCGAGTTGGCCTCACTTCCCTCCGAAATTCTTATCGGTGAAGTTAGTCGCCGGCTTCGGCGGCTGCTTCCTTCTCCGGGGCGCCCAGCATCTTCTCGATCTCCGCCACAGTCTTGTTGCGGGTCTCCTGACAGAAGAAGTAGGTCACAACCATGACGGCGCCACAGCAGGCGAAGAACGTCCACGCCGGTCCGATGGCGTTGATCGTTGCCTTGGGCGTAACCAGGTTGGTTTGGCCGGCAAAGAGGGCCAGGATCATGGGACCAAAAATCCTGCCGATGCCGCCGATGCCGTAGGCGGAGCCCATGCCGGTGCCGCGCAGGCGCTGCGGCCAGATTTCGGTCGAGTACGGTCCAGTGATCGACCACCCGCCATTGATGAAGAAATAGATGGCGATGAACGACAGGTAGATCACCGGCCAGCCGGCCAAGGTGGCACTCCAGAAATTAGCTACGATCAGGCAAGTGACGATAGAGCCGAGTCCGATCAGCATCCCGGCAACCCTGCGGCCCACCACCTCGCCCAGGAAGGCCCAGAAGAATTTACCGATGATGCTGGAAAAGGCGACGGCAATAAACATCTTGGACGCCTGGGTGCCGGGAATCTTCAGGACCAGCATCAGCAGTGTCGGCGCCCACAGCACAAAGCCGTAGTCCATGATCGACTGTATGAAACTGACCATCCAGGTGACCGCGACACTGCGGGGATACTTGAAGATTTCCTTGAATTTCGGCGCAGCCTTCAGTTTGCCCGCGGACGGGCCCAAAACCACCTTGTCCGGATCGTAATTCTCCTGCAGTATCCAGTTGATTGATTTGACCGCGTCTTTGTAACGGCCGCGCGAGATCAGGTAACGGGGAGACTCGCGCATCCAGAACCGGAATATCAGGGCCAGCACGGCGGGGATAAGGCCGATAAGGAACAGCCCGCGCCAGCCGATAATAGGCGTCAAGAATGCCGCGCAGACACTGCCCAGCAAGGTTCCCGCCGGGATCAGGGCGGTCACGATTCCGCCGATAACGCCACGATGCCGGGTGGGCACGAATTCCTGCACCAGCGGCAGGTCAACTGAATACAAACCGCCAACGCCGAATCCGACCACAAAACGCAGCACGGTCAGGAAAATCCAGTTGCCTTCCGGCGTGAAGTACAGCAGACCGGCGGGTACGGAGAAGGTGAAGATGGTGATTATGCACACCTTCAACCTGCCCATGCGATCGGCCAGCCAGCCAAAGTAAAACGATCCCAGCAAGCTGCCGACGCCCGCGCTCAACAGCACGATGGCGGTCTGGCCAAAACTCAACTTCCAGGGCACGACAATGAAGGCGAGGACAAAGCCGATTATGAAATAGTCGAAGAACTCGAGCATGTCCCCCAACACTGCCGCCGTGATGAGTTTGTAGTGATTGATGGTGAGCCGCGAATTCTCCAGCTTCGCAAAGAGCTCGTCGAAGGTGATTGTCCCGGTGCTGCCGGTGTTAGTGGCCATTTTTTTTGTTCCTCACGCTGGTTTTCTTCTCGTTTTTCTATTCAGGCTGCGATCATCAAATACGAAAATGGCGGCAGCGCGCAATCAGCCACTCAGCTTATGGCTGGCCGCCTTACCCGCCTGTCCTTATCCCCGGTGAAGGCACAAGCGCAACGCCAGAGCAGCAGCTCTGATAAACAAAGACTTTGGCAATCTTAAAAATAGGCGAACCGATCATAGGACTTGGTTTACTTACATGTCAATGGATTTTTGCGCGCAAACCATGGTTTTGCCGAGGGTTAGGGATTAAGAGAGGCAGAGAGATTTGGGCTTACGCGTCAGGCGGAACCAGCAATGGGATATCCGGGCGCCGCCGTTCTCGCTGCGGTCTAAGCACTGCACGATGGGCAGGCATCGTCCTTGGCGACCGTCAGCGTGTGTCCAAAATTATCCACGTCAAAACAATATACTTCCGTGCTGATGCTGGGACTCCCGCCCAAAATCTTCAGAGCCTCCATTGCCTGCACCTGCGATATGGTTCTGGCGATCAGGTCCGTCACCGTCGCCGCATAGCTCAGTCCCGGATCATGTGATCCAACTTTGCTTTTCACGCAGCCGATGCAAGCCGTGCGGCCAGGTATGACGCTGACAGTCATTCCCGACCCGCCGCGGGCTTCAGCGTAGATCCACGGTTTTTTCAGCTTGCGGCCAGTCTCGCTGACTAACGTGCAGCGCCGGCTATCGCCGTTTTCATAGAGGACCAAGTCAATGTCTCGCAAGAGGTCTGCGAAATTGGCGAATTCCGAGGCGTTGACTGTCTCAACCGCGATCGACGGGTTGGCCTCCGCCAGCGCCTGGATCGCGCCAAGGCCTCGGGGCAGATTCTCTCCGGGCGCCGCTTGCATGTCGAGATCCGCTTCAGCGATATCGGCCGGCGCTGTTTCCCAGTGGATGAATCGCAGCAGGCGAACGTGAGCGATGGCCAGAAGCCTGGCGGCTTCAACGGCGATAGCTCCCAGGCCGATGACAGCCACCCTGGCGCTGAATACTTTTTCTCGGTTGCTGACGCCGGCTTCGTAAAACATGACGTGCTGGGCGTAGCGGCTGCGGTAGTCCTGGTAGTCGAAGGTCTCGTCGAACATCACACAATCCTGTTCAGGTCACGCGTCAGAGTGCGGCGTGCCCCACATCTGCCGCAGTCAGCAGATGTGGGACATACCCTTGCTGCTATCGCCTTTGCCCGGGATGTGACTCCGTGCCATTCAACGAGCGGCGGTTGCGGGGTCCCCGGCAAGCCCGGTTTCAGGCTTGCTGGGGTGCCCTGCGCTCTGGCCGGTGTGCCAGTCGAGGAGCTGCTCGCCTTTCCAGAACAGCACATCCTTGTGTCCGCGGATGTGGTCGAGTCCCTGTTCGAGGTACTTGATCCGGTGCGGCACGCCGCTGAGGTACGGGTGGATGGCAATGCCCATGACACGCGCCTGCTCCGTCCCTTCGGCGTATAGCCGGTCGAAGGTGTCGCGCATGCGCCGCAGGAACTCCTCCGGGCTCTGGTGCTGGACGGCGATGGTAACTACGTCGTTCACCTCCATGGGGTAGGGCATGGCGACCATGGTGCCGTGCGTGGTGGCGAAATCGCACGGCTGATCGTCGACCGGCCAGTCGCAAATGTAGCGGATTCCCGCCTCGGCCAGGTAATCGACGGTGGCCATGGTTTGGCCGAAGCCCGGGCTCATCCAACCCTTGGGGCGCAAGCCGGTGAAGCGCTCGATGGTCTCGACGGTCTGGCGAATGGCGGCGGGCTGGTCCCACACCTGGTGCAGCGGCATCTGGATGTAGTTGTGCCCGAGGAAGTCCCATTTGGCATCGTGGGCGGCCTGCGCCACCCGGGGGTAGGTCTCGCAGACGCGGCCATTGATCGACAGCGAGGCCCGTATGCCTCTGCTGTCCAGCGCGTGCTTCATGCGCCAGAAGCCGACCCTCATGCCGTACTCGTGCCAGCCCCAGTTGCCGATGTCGGGCAGCACCGCGACGCCGGTGGGCACGGGGATGGCCTGACGAGGCATTGCCCGGCTGATGTCCCAATCCTCGACATTCACGATCACCCAGACCGCTACCCGCGCGCCTCCGGGCAGCTTCCGCTGGGGACGGTCCACAATCGCTGAATAAGGCAAACGATCCCGCGGGATCATGACGCCACTGTTCCTGGAAGTCATAGATGTGCTCCACTGTAGTCAGATAAGCCGTCGGGAATTATGCCACGTCATCAAGCCCAGTCCAAAATGCGGTTGCAAAGAGGGGGATTTGGACCCTAGTGTCTCCACCTCAACGCGCCAAAACCAGGCGCGCCGGTGGCCCCGTATCTGCTAAGCTAATAGTCGTGTTCCCACGCTGAGGCTCCTAAAAGACGCCGCTGCCAGCGCAAAAATCCGATTTGAGAGATGAATCCATGAATTTCGACATGCACTCGCACTTTATCCCGCAGGAATTTGTTGATGCCATCGCCAAGCCCGGCTCTTCCTGGCAGGCCAAACTGGTCACCAAAGGCGACAAGACTTGGGTCCAGCACGATCAGGGCTATGGCTATCCGCTGGAGCCAGGTTTCCACGATGTCAAGGCGCGCCTGGCGGACATGGCCAGGACCAAGCTCGACATGGCCGCCGTTTCGGCGTCTCCGACAATCTTCTACTACTACGCCGATGCGAAGCTGGCGCTGGATCTGGCGCGGATGACCAATAACGCCATCTGCGGGCTGACCAAGTCGCATCCGGACAAGTTCGTGGGCATGGGAACTCTGCCGATGCAGGACCTGGACCTGGCCATCAAGGAGCTGCGCCGCTGCGTGCAGGATTTAGGCTTCCGCTCGATTCAGATCGGGTCGAATGTGCAAGGCGTCCAGTTCGACGACCCCAAGTTTCTGCGCTTCTTCAAAGAGTGCGAAGCGCTCGGCGTCTTTATCCTGTTTCATCCGTACTACGTCGGAACCAGGGAGATGTTCACCAAGTACTATCTGACGAACCTGTACGGAAATCCCTTCGACACTGCCATGTGCATCGCCAGCCTGATCTTCGGCGGCGTGCTGGAGAACTGCCCCAAGCTGAAAGTAGCCTTCACCCACGGCGGCGGCTTCTTCCCCTATCAGCTCGGACGCCTGATGCACGGCTACGAGGTCCGCGGCGAGCCCAAGGTGAACGGCGTGAAGTCGCCGGAGAAGTACATGCACCAGTTGTATTTCGACACCATCACGTTCGTGGACAAACAGCTCCGCTTCCTGGTTGAACTGGCCGGTCCCGATCACGTCATGCTGGGAACGGATTACAACTTTGACATGCAGGAGTTCAAGCCGGTGGACTTCGTTCTCGGCGCGGGCCTGACAACCGCCCAGCAGAAAGCGGTCATGACCGAGAACGCCTGCCGGATTTTCGGCGTTCCCAAGGCTATTTCGGCAGGGCGCTGAGCGTAGAGATCCTTCGCTTCGCTCAGGATTTCTTTCACCCCAGCAGAAGCAAATACGCTTCTGCTGGGGACCCCGACGCCTGCGTGCTCCCGCTGCGCTCGTTTTTAGCCAGCCCTGAGCGAGCGAAGCGAGTCGAAGGGCCCGCAAAGCGGCTCAACCTCAGCCGAGCCTCACCCCTTTGGGTGGGGCTCGTTTTATTTGAGGCGATGGCGGCGATAAACTTGAGTTTCTGGTGAGGTGAGAGATGGCCAGACAAGTTCCAGCCGAATCCGCACAGGAACGGGCGTCTGCGGAAAAGACGCCCGCAGCCGTTCAGCGCTGCCAGCAGTTTATCGATGGCAAGTTTGTCCCCAGCGTCTCGGGAGAGTATTTTCCGCTGCTGAATCCTGAGAATGGGCTAGTCACGGCGCAGATTGCCAACAGCGCGGCGCAGGATGTCGAGCTGGCGGTGGCAGCCGCCCACCGCGCCTTCAAATCAACCCCATGGGGACGCAGCGCCAGCCTGCGGATCAACTGCCTGCGGAGCTTGGCCGGCAAGCTGCGCCAGAAGATGCCGGAGCTGGTGGAGATGGAAACCCTCAGAACCGGCCGTCCCATTCGCGAGATGCGGGCGCAACGGGGCCGCCTGCCGCAGTGGTACGACTACATTGCCAGCGTGGCCGAAACCCTGGAAGATTCGGTGGTGCCGTT